>JAHFOU010000047.1:0-5418 GCA_023261525.1 Planctomycetota bacterium
GCTCCCGGGCCCGGATGGCCGCGCTGACCTTGGCGCCCTCGGTGGTCTTGGCGGACGCGATGCCCGCCAGCAGGATGTGGGTCGCGTCATAGGCGTAGATGGAGTAGGGCCCGTGCTCCCCGAAGCGCTTGCGGTACTCCTCCAGGAAGGCCTTGGCGCTGGGGATGCGGGTGGGGTCGGGCCCGAAGGTGAGGATGGCGCCCTCCGCCGCCGGGCCGCCCACCTTGAGGAACTCCCCGTCGAAGGTCCCGTCCCCGCTCATGAAGGGGGCGGCCAGGCCCAGCTCCCGGGCCTGCTTCACCAGGCGGGAGGCGGCGGGATAGATGCCCCCGAAGAACCAGAGATCAGGGCTCTTGTCCTTCAGGTTGGCCAGGACGGCCTTGTAATCCAGGTCCTGGGGGTCGATGCCGCCGTAGTAGACCACCTCGACGCCCTGGCCCAGGGCCTTCTTGAACTCGTCCGCCAGGCCTTTGCCGTAGGTGGTGTTGTCGTGGAGGACGGCGGCCTTCTTGATCTTGAGCACGTCCACCGCGTAGCGGGCCCCCACCGGGCCTTGCTGGTCGTCCCGCCCGCAGACGCGGAAGACGTTCCCGTAGCCGCGTTCCGTCACCTGGGGGTTGGTGGAGCCGGGGGTGATCATGGGGAGCCCGGCTTCGGCGTAGACGTCCGAGGCGGGGATGGTGCAGGAGGAGTTGAAATGGCCCACCACCCCGACGACCCCGTCGCCCACCATCTTGGTGGCCACCGCGCGGGCCTGCTTGGGGTCGTGCTGGTCGTCGCCGAGGACGATCTCCACCTTCCGGCCCAGGACCCCGCCCTTGGCGTTCCATTCGGCCACGGCCAGGGCCGCGCCGCGCTGGAGGTCCTCGCCCATCTTGCCCTGGTCCCCGGTCATGGGGCCGCAGACGGCGATCTTGATCGGGGGCTCCTCGGCCGGGGCGGGGCCGGCGGAGAGGAGCAGGGGAAGGAACAGGGCGATGGCGGGTCGTCGCATGGGATCCTCCTTCGGAGCGCCGCGATTGTAGCCTAGAATCGTCCCCATGATCTTCGTTGACCGTGTCGAGATCTTCGTGAAGGCCGGCCGGGGAGGCAACGGTTGCGTCTCCCTGCACCGGGAGAAGAACATCACCCACGGCGGCCCGGATGGGGGCGACGGCGGCCGCGGCGGCGACGTGGTCCTGGAGGCCAGCCACCACCTCTCCACCCTGTACGACTTCCGCCACCAGGTCCACTACGCTGCCCAGGACGGCGGCCGGGGGGGCGGCAACAACTGCGCCGGACGGGACGGGAGCGACCTTGTCGTGAAGGTCCCGGTGGGCACCGTGGTCCTGGACCGCCACAGCGGCATGGTCATGAAGGACCTGACCGAGGACGGCCAGCGCGTGATCATCGCCCGCGGCGGACGCGGCGGACGCGGGAACTGGCACTTCCGGACCGCCTCCCACCAGACGCCCATGGAGGCCGAGTCGGGCCGGGAGGGGCGCAGCCACTGGCTGGCCCTGGAGCTGAAGCTCATCGCCGACGTGGGCCTGGTCGGCCGTCCCAACGCCGGCAAGTCCACCCTGCTCTCCCGCATCTCCTCGGCCAAGCCCAAGATCGCGAACTACCCCTTCACCACCCTTCAGCCGGTGCTGGGCATCGTCAGCCTCGGCGAGTACCGGACGGTGGTCTTCGCCGACATCCCCGGCCTGATCGAGGGCGCCCACGAGGGCGCGGGGCTGGGGGACTGGTTCCTGAGGCACGTGGAGAGGACCCGGGTCCTGATCCACCTCGTCGACCTGGCGCCCCCGGACGGCACGGACCCCTGGGCGGCGTACCAGGAGGTCCAGCGGGAGCTCAAGGCCTACTCCCCCACGGTGTCCAAGAAGGCCCAGATCGTGGTGGCCACCAAGATGGACGTGCCGGAGGCCGCGGAGCGCCTCAAGGCCTTCCGGAAGAAGCTTCCGAAATCCAGGCCCCTCCTGGCCATCAGCGCGGTGACGGGCCTGGGGCTGAAGGAGCTGCTCTGGACGGTGGGCCAGACCCTGGAGGCCAAGGTCCCCGAGCGGGTGAAGAAGGTGCCCTTGCACCAGGTCGTGTCCGCCAAGCCCGTCCGCCGCCGGGCCCGGGCGAAAGCCCTGCCGCGCCGGCCGGTCCGATAGGCTAGAATCCCCGTCGGCCCCGATACCCCGAAGGAGTCCACACCATGGCGTCCATCATCAAGATCATCGAGCTGGTCGGTTCCTCCCCCAAGTCCTGGGAGGACGCGGTGCAGACCGCGGTCAAGGAGGCCTCCAAGTCCATCCGCGGCATCACCCGCGTGGGCGTGAAGGAGATGGACGTCAAGACCGACGGGGCCAAGGTCACGGAGTTCCGCGCCCGGGTCGAGATCTCCTTCCGTCTCGAGCGGTAAGTCGATCGGGGGCTCTACGCCCCCGCCGCCATCGCCTTGAGCTTGCCGCGGTTCGCCTCGGCCTGCTTGGCCTCGTCCCGCGCGACCGCCTCCTTCACCTCGCGGTCCACGTGCATGGAGCAGAACTTCGGCCCGCACATGGAGCAGAACTCCGCCGTCTTGAAGCCCTCGTGGGGCAGGGAGGCGTCGTGGTACTCCTGGGCCCGCTCCGGGTCCAGCGACAGGCGGAACTGCTCCTTCCAGTCGAAGGCGTAGCGGGCGCGGGACAGCGCGTCGTCCCGGTCCCTCGCCCCCGGGCGGTGGCGGGCCACGTCGGCGGCGTGGGCCGCGATCTTGTAGGCGATCACCCCCTGGCGCACGTCCTCCTCGTTGGGCAGGCCCAGGTGCTCCTTGGGCGTCACGTAGCAGAGCATGCTCGCCCCGTGCTGGCCCGCGATGGCCGCGCCGATGGCCGAGGTGATGTGGTCGTAGCCCGGGGCGATGTCCGTCACCAGCGGCCCCAGGACGTAGAAGGGGGCCTCGTGGCAGAGCAGGCGCTCCTTCTCCATGTTCATCGGGATCTGGTCCATCGGGACGTGGCCGGGGCCCTCGATCATGACCTGGACGTCCTTCTCCCAGGCGCGCAGGGTCAGCTCGCCCAGGACCTTGAGCTCCGCGAACTGGGCCTGGTCCGAGGCGTCGGCCAGGCATCCGGGGCGGAGGCTGTCGCCCAGGGACAGCGACACGTCATGGGCCCGGCAGATGTCGAGGAGGCGGTCGTAGTTCGTGTAGAGGGGGTTCTGCTTCTCGTGGTGGAGCATCCACTGGGCCATGAGGGCCCCGCCGCGGGAGACGATGCCCGTGATGCGGTTCACGGTCATGGGCAGGAACTCGCGCAGGATGCCGCAGTGGACGGTGACGTAGTCCACGCCCTGCTTCGCCTGGTGCTCGATCACGTCGAGGAAGCCGTCGGCGGTCAGGTCGGTGGGCTTGTCCACCTGCTCGATGGCCTGGTAGATGGGCACGGTGCCGATGGGCACGGGGCTGGCCGCCAGGATGGCCTCGCGGATGCTGTCGATGTTCTTGCCGGTGGAGAGGTCCATCACGGTGTCGGAGCCGAGCTTCACGGCCGTCCGGAGCTTGCGGACCTCCTCGTCGCTTCCGGAGGAGACCGCGGAGTTCCCGATGTTGGCGTTGATCTTGCAGGAGGAGGCGATCCCGATGGCCATGGGCTCGAGGTTCACGTGGTGGATGTTGGCGGGGATGATCATGCGCCCGCGGGCGACCTCGGAGCGCACCCGTTCGGGCTCCAGCCCCTCGCGCGTGGCGACGAAGGCCATCTCCTCCGTGACCCGCCCCTGGCGGGCGTAGTGCATCTGGGTGACGACGCCGGTACGGCCCTTGACCCATTCCTTGCGCATGGCGTGCTCCTTGAAGTCGGACCGAGGGCGGGATTGTAGCGCGGGAGCCGGGGGAGGGCTATTTCGGCTTGGCGGGCGGGGCCTGCTTGAAGGCCAGGATGTCCTGGACCCAGGCCAGGATCTGGGGCTCGCAGAGCTGGATGGTGCTGTGGGTCATCTCGGGGATGATCTCGAACTTCACGTTCACGAACTGGGCATTCTTGAGGGCGGCCAGGGCGGCGGCGATCTCCCGGTTGAGGATCTTCTCGTTGTGCTCGTCCTTCTCCCCCTTGATCACGTAGACGGGGAAGGTCTCCGGCTGGGCGCAGCGTCCGATGGAGACGAAGAAGTTGGCCTCGATGGGGATGACCCCGCGCATGCGGTCGCGGTGCTTGTCGATCATGGTGTAGGCGATGGAGCCCCCGCCCGAGTGCCCGTCCAGGAAGACCCGGTCGCGGTCGATCCCGAGGTCGTTGCAGAGGCGGTCCACGATGCGCAGGACCAGGTTGGCCTCCGCCCCGGCGTCCCCCTGGCCCTTGGAGCTCAGGCAGGTGGGGGCGAGGAAGGCATAGCCGGCCCCGCGCTGGCCCTCGTCGCCGGAACTCTCCATGGCGTTCCCGCCGCTCCCGTGGATGTGGATGTAGAGGGGGATGCGCTTGCCGGCCTCGTAGTCCTTGGGTAGCTTCAGGAGGTATTCCATGAGCCCGTCGCCCGGCGGGCGGAGCAGGAACTCGCCCTGGGCCTTCTCGACGTCGGCGTCCAGGGCCTTGAGGGCCTCGACGGCCTTGGGCGCGGCCAGGAGCTTGTCCACGGCGGCCAGGTCGGCCTCGGCCTGGATCGCGCGGGTCCTGGCCGCCAGGCGCCGGGCCATGGCGAAGGAGTTCTCCTTGGCGGCCTGGAGGGCGAGCTTGGCGAAGGCGGCGGCCGGCTCCTTGGCCAGGGTCTTGCGGAGGGCGGCCAGCTCGGCCTTCAGCTTCTCCTCCTCGGGCGAGGCGGCGGGCTCGGCGGGCAGGCCTTCCAGGGATTTGGCGGCCTTGGCGTTGCGGCCGTCCCAGAGGCAGACCTCCTGGAGGGCCTGACGGGCCTCGGCCTCGAACTTCTTCTCCAGACACCACTTCGCGAGCTTCTCCTGGGCCGCCGCGTAGGTCTTCACGATCTTGGCCTCGGCCTCGGCCAGGGCGGTCTCCGGGGCGGGCGCATTCGCCCCGGAGAGGAGGAGGGCGGCCACGGTCAGGGAGAGGGGACGGAGCAGGCGCATCCTAGGCCTTGGCGCCCTGCAGGGTGGGCAGGATCTCGTCGATCCAGCCGAGGATCTCCTTCAGCTCCGGCAGCGTGGTCTCCCCCATGTGGGAGATGCGGAAGGTCTTGTCCTTGAGCTTGCCGTAGCCGTTGCCGATCTCCACCCGGCGCCGCTTCTTGAGCTCGGAGATGAGGGCGCCGACGTCGATGCCCCGGGTGTTCTTCACCGCGGTCAGGGTGACGGACTCGAAGCCCTTAGGGGCGAAGGTCGCGAAGCGCTCCCGGGCCCAGGCCCGGCCCATCTCGGCCAATGCGAGATGGCGCGCGAAGCGGTTCTCGATCCCCTCGGCCTTGAAGCGCTTCGTCTGGGCCTCCAGCGCCACGATCTGGGAGATGGCCGGGGTCTCC
>JAHFOU010000047.1:5428-10691 GCA_023261525.1 Planctomycetota bacterium
TGTCGTCGAACTCCGCGAACTTGAGGAAGTCGTAGTAGGCGCCGCGGTGCTTCACGGTCTTGGCGCGATCGAGCGCCTTCTGACTAACGGAGAAGACGGCCAAGCCCGGCGGGATGGCGAAGGCCTTCTGCACGCCCGCGAGGCAGACGTCGATGCCCAGGCGGTCGACCTCGATTTTGACCCCGGCCATGGAGGAGACCGCGTCCACGCACCAGATCACGTCGGGGTATTTCCTCATCACCGCGGAGATCGACTCCAGGTCGTTCATCACGCCGGCCGAGGTCTCGTTGTGGACCAGGGTCAGGCAGTCGTACTTGCCCGTCGAGAGCCGCTTGTCGATCTCCTCGGCCGTATTGGGCTGGCCCCACTCCGCGGCGTAGGCGTCGACCTCCTTGCCGTTGGCCTTGGCGATCTCGGTCCAGCGCTCGGAGAAGGCCCCGCAGGAGCAGGAGAGGATGCGCTTCGAGGAGACGTTGCGGATCGCCCCCTCCATGACTCCCGATGCCGAGGAGGTGCCCAGGAAGACCCGGTTCCTGGTGTAGAGGAGCTCCTTCAGGACCGGGACGATGCGGTTGTAGAGGTCCGGGAACTCCTTGCCGCGGTGCCCGAAGATGGGCGCGCCCATGGCATCGAGGACCTCCTTCGGGCTCTCGATGGGGCCGGGGATGAAGAGGCGGTTGCGGGGAGTCGTCACGGGGGGGTCTCCTCGTTGAAGGGCACGGCCAGCAGTTTCCCGTCGAGGCGGCGGACGATGAGGTTGCGGTTCTGGAAGGGGCCCTTGGCCAGGTCCACGCTCAGCCCCCCCTGGGGGGCGTACACGTTGAGGCGCTCCGGGCGGATCGAGGCCTTGATCTCCCCGATCACCAGCTCCGCCGAGTCCCGCCCCACCGTCCCGCGGTAGCCGGTCACCCCCTCGAACGCGAGCTGGCGGGAGCGGCCCTTCTGGGTCAGGGTGACCACGGTGTCCTTGCCCACCGTGTCCACCCGGATCCCGTTCATCATGGCCCCGTCCATCTCGGGCGGCCAGACGCAGGACTTGGTGGTCGTCTCCGGGATCGTGGACACCCGTCCCGAGTCCGAGCAGCCGCCCGCCAGCACGGCGGCCAGCGGCAGGATCCAGCGCATCGTCTTCGCCATGTCCCCCTCTCCTTTCGGTTAGAACGCGATCTTGTAGACGACGAGTCCGCTCAACAGCTTGGGATAGAAGTCGGTGCTCTTCTGGGGCATGCGCTCGCCCCGGGCCGAGACCCGCATCACGTCCGCGATGGGCGTGGGCGGCACGAAGAAGACGGCTTGGGACTTCCCGTTGCGCAGGGTCTGGAAGGCCTCCTCCGGGTCGCGGTGGTAGTGCAGGTGGGACTCGTTCTCCATCTCCTTGGCCCCGATCCCCAGGTGGGGCTCCAGGATGAGGCTGTGGAGGACGGCGGCGTCGCAGCGCTTCCAGTCCGGCGAATGCTCCCCCGGGATGGCGCCCTCGGGATCATCGCGCTTGAGCTTGAGGCGGTAGCCCTGGCCGTTGGCGAAGGCCACCGCGAAGGTCCAGCGGCCGGTGGCCTCCACGCAGGCCTTCCCGCCGGTGCCGCGCAGGGGGGTCACGGAGAAATCCTTGCCCAGGCGGGCCATGAGGCGGTTGGGGTCGAAGCCCTGGACCGAGTGCACCGCCCGGTGGGTGGGCAGGATGGTGAGGCCGGGGTCCTGGAGGGCGACATAGGCCACCGGGACGGCGTCATAGGTCTCGGGCCCGGCGCAGGGCTGGCCGCGCTCCCTCAGCTCCTTCTGGTAGTTGAGGGCGGTCTCGTAACGGTGGTGGCCGTCGGCGATGAGGCAGTACGTGGGCCGCATCATCTCCTGGAGGGTGCGGATCCCCCCCTCCTGGTTCACGGCCCAGAGGCGGTGGGCGTTGCCGTCCTCGTCGGTGGCCTCGCGGGGGTCCTGGCCCGCCACCATGGCGTCCAGGAGGCGGTTCACCTCGCCCTTCGGGTCGTCATAGAGCATGAAGATCAGCTCGCAGGATGCGCCCAGGGCCCGGATCAGGCTCAGGCGGTCGGCCTTGGGGCCGGCCAGGGTCTTCTCGTGGGCGCGTACGCCCTGCCCGAAGGGCTCCAGGACCCCGGCGGCGATGAAGGCCCGTCGCGTGAGGGCCTTCCCGTCCGGCGTCTTGTAGGACTGGTAGTAGGGGTAGATGGACGGCGTCTCGTCCCGGCTCAGGGTGCCGTCCTTCATCCACTGGAACAGCGTGGCGTCGGCCCGGGTGTAGGCGTTCCGGTCGAAGGTGTCGTCCGCCTGTTTCCTCGGCAGGATGACGCGCACGATGTTGTGGGGGCTGGCGGCCAGGTAGCGCTCTTCCAGGGCCGGGGTGATCTTGTCGTAGGGCTGGGTGACCGCCTGGGAGAGGGCGGGGACCCTGGCGGGGTCGAAGCGCCAGCCCCGGAACGGCAGGATGCTGGCCATATGGCTAGGCCAGGGCCTCGATCACGAGCCGGGCCACGTCCTCCCCGGCCCGGTCCTGGCCCTCCGCGGTGGAGGCGCCCAGGTGGGGGGTGAGGATCACGTTCTCGAATACGGCCAGGGGATGGGTGCCCTTCACGGGCTCCTCGGGGAAGACGTCCAGGGCGGCCCCGCCCAGGTGGCCGGACTTCAGGGCCTCGCCCACGGCCGCCTCGTCCACCACCCCGCCGCGGGCGCAGTGGATGAGGAGGGCGCCCGGCTTCATGAGCTTCAGCGTCGAGGCGTTGATCAGGTGCCGGGTGGTGTCGGTGAGGGGGCAGTGCAGGGAGACGATGTCGGCCTGGGGCAAGATCTGCTCCAGGGGCAGGACCCGGATGCCCAGGGCGGAGAGGTCGTCCGAGGGCTGGGTGTTCCGGCTCCGGTTGGCCAGGACCCTCATCCCGAGGGCCTGGGCGCGCTTGGCGGTCTCCTGCCCGATGCGGCCCAGGCCCACGAGGCCCAGGGTCTTGCCGTACAGCTCGCGCCCTTCGAAGCGTTTTTTCTCCCATTGGCCGGCCCGCATGGTGCGGTCCGCGGCGGCCAGGTGCCGGGAGAGCGCGAACATGAGCCCGAGGGCATGCTCGGCGACGGAGATGGCCGTGGCGCCGGGGGTGTTGAGGACCCGGATGCCCTTGGCCTGGGCGGCCTTGGCGTCCACGTTGTCCAGGCCGACGCCGGCCCGGGCGATGACCTTGAGCTTTACGCCCTTGGCGATGAGGTCGGCGGTGGCCTTGGTGGCCGAGCGCACGATCCAGGCGTCGTAGTCGCCGATGATCGGGGCGATGGCGTCCGGCTTGAGCCCGCCCTTCACGTCCACCTGGTGTCCGGCGGCCTTCAGGAGGGCCACGCCCTTGTCGGCAATGGGATCACTGATGAGGACGCGGGCCATGGAAGTCGGGATTATAGCAGACCCAGCCGTCGGGCCTCCCGGGCCAGCAGGCTGCCGGTCTCCGTGCGCAGGAGGATGCCCGTGAAGCTCGCCTGCACCCCGTGGGCGAGGGCCCGGGCGATGCGGGGGTCCCGCGCGGCCGTCCGGGCCAGCCAGCCCTCGGGACGGGCGTGACGGATCCCGAGACCCAGTTCCTGCGTCAGGCGGGCCATCTCCCTCAGGTGGAAGCGCACCCGGTCGCGGATCTCCCCGGATTGCATGCGGGGGGCCTCCTCGCCGGAGAGGGGGTAGTCCAGGAGGACCTCGATCCGCTCCCCGCGCCGGACGGCGGAAAGGGCGCGTCGGGCCAGCTCTCCGTGCGGGGGATCGTACCGGAGGGAGAGCACTAGTCTTCGATGAGCTCCGGCTCCTCGGCCGGGTCCACGGGCTTGGCCGGCTTGGGCGGGATGTACAGGCAGGTGGGGTCCGAGGCGTGGATGTCGCCGGTGAGCCCGTAGGACCTCGACCGGGATCCCCCGCAGACCTCGCGGTAGTCGCAGTAGCCGCACTTGCCCTTGATCCGGGAATAGTCGCGGAGCGAACGGAACAGCTCCGCGTTGCGGTAGATGTCCACCAGCGAGCGCTTGCGCACGTTGCCGCCCGAGACCGGCAGGAAGCCGCTGGGGCAGACCTCGCCGAGGTGGCTGATGAAGACGAAGCCGTTGCCGTCGTTGATGCCCTTGGCGGCCCGCGCGACCCCTTGGCTGGCGTCGGCAGCGGCCTGGGAGCGTTCCGTCAAGAACGTGGGCGACGCCCAGCCGCCGGCCTCCATCGGCCGGGTGGCGGCTGTGCCTTCCATCCTTCTCCTCTGGATCACCACGCGGCGATAGGCCTGGGCCGAGGTGGTCTTGATGTCGTAGGGCATGGTCTTGGAGAGGTCGTAGAGGAGCTGGAAGACCTCCTCGTGGCGACGGGCGCTGACGAGGTCCTTCTTCTGGCCCCTCCCGGTCGGCACCAGGAAGAAGACGGACCAGAGGCAGATGTCGATGGCCTTCATGAGCTCGGCCATGGCCGGGACCTGAGACTGGTTGTGGCGGGTGATGGTGGTGTTGATCTGGACGTCCAGGCCGATGGCCCGCGCCTCGCGCACGGCGGCCAGGGTCCAGTCGAAGGAGCCGGTCACCTTGCGGAAGGCGTCGTGCTCCTCCCGCGTGGCGGCGTCCAGGGAGACGGCCAGGCGGGCCAGGCCGGCGTCCTTCATCTTCTGGATGACGTCCCGGGTCATGAGCTTGGTGCCGGAGGGTGTGAGCGTCATCCGGAGGCCGAGCTGGTCCCCGAAGCGGATCAGCTCGAAGAGGTCAGGGCGCTTCAGGGGGTCGCCCCCGGTGAGGACCATGAGGGGCTGGCCGAACTCCCGGACCTGGGTCAGGAGCTTCTTGGCCTCCTCGGTGCTCAGCTCCCCGCTCTCGCGCCAGGGCTTGGCCTCGGCCCGGCAGTGGACGCACGCGAGATCGCAGGCTTGCGTCATCTCCCAGATCACGATGAAGGGGGCCTGGTCGAAGTCGATGGCCGCGAAGTCGGGCTTCGGGCGGCGGTCGGGCGTGGCCGGGAGGATCATCCCGGCATTTTAGCCGTTCGAGCCCAGCTCAGCGGACTTTCCAGCGGACCCCGAGGTCGAGGACATGAGAGCCTCCCATGTTGTCCTGGGTGATCGTGAAATTCCCGCCGTCGTCCTTCCGGTTCTCGCCAAGGCTGTAGAGGACGAAGCCGGAGCCGTCCGCCTCGGGCTTGTAGACGAAGGGTTTGAGGGCCCAGGGATCCAGGGGGCGGTCCTGGATCAGCTCGGCGGGGACCTCCTCTAGGGTGGCTGGGAGCTTCCCGGTCTTCATCTTGTGCTGGAGCACGGCC
>JAHFOU010000355.1 GCA_023261525.1 Planctomycetota bacterium
CAGTTCGATTCCCCGTCGCGCGTCGTCAGGGCCACCGCCGTGACCGACACCCAGACGGCGAAGACCTCGAAGGGCGTGAAGACCAGGTCCATGGCCCACCCCCGGCAGGCCCCCAGGATGACCACCGCGGGCGCCACGAACAGGGCGATCTGCTTGCTGGACTCCACCACGATCTGGATCGAGACGTTCATGCGGTTGCGGACCGCCATGAGCACCGCGGTGGAGTGCTCGGCGGCGTTGCCCACCATGGCCACCACCACGACCCCCGTGAAGGTCCGCGTGAACCCGAAGGCCTGGACCGCGGGCTCCAGCGCACCCACGAAGAACTCCCCCACGAACCCCACGAGCACCGAGGCGCCCAGGAGGACGCCGACCGCCCGGCGCACGGTCCAGGGCACCCCGCCGTGGGCTTCCCCCTCCTCCGTGTCATAGAGATGGCGGTGGGTCTTCAGCGTAAAGACCAGCCCGGCGGCATAGCAGGCCAGGAGGATGCCGGAGATGCCCAGGCTGAAGGCGCGGGCATGGGTCCCGGCGGTGTCGTGGTGGAAATGGTCCAGCAGGGTCGGGACCATCAGGCCCACGACCGAGAGGAAGAGCATGGAGGAGGCCGCCTGGGCGGCGGACTTCCCGAAGGTCTGGCGCTCCCGGCGCCATCCCCCCGCCAGCATGGACAGGCCCAGGATGAAGAGGAGGTTGCCGAGGATGGATCCGGTGAGCGAGGCCTTCACCACCTCGGGGTGGCCCTGGGAAAGGGCCAGGACCGCGATGATGAGCTCGGCCGCGTTACCGAAGGTGGCATTGAGCAGGCCGCCCACCGCGGGCCCGGAGCGCAGGGAGAGGTGCTCGGTGGCCTCCCCCATGAGGCCGGCCAGGGGGATGACCGCGATGCCCGAGACCACGAAGACGAGGGATGCCGGGGCGTGGGAGAAGTGGAGGACGAACGCCGCCGGGACGAACAGCAGGGGCAGGAGGCGGAAGAGGCGCCAGAACCTCACGGCGCGGCGGGCTCCTTCGCCTTCGGGATCTCCAGGCTCTTCAGGAAGGCCTCGAAGACCGGCTCGTAGGCGGCCCGGTCCTTGGGCAGGCAGGTCAGCATGACCGCGTACCAGCGCTCGGGCCCCCGGACGAAGGCCAGGAGGTCCAGGAGGGCCCCGCCCGAGGCGCCCACGGTGCCCGAGGCGCGCACGGCCTCACAGCCGGACACCTTGCAGGCCTTGGCGTCCTTGGCCTTCACCGTCAGGAACTCCAGGCGGTCCTTCACGAAGGCATCCAGGTCCTTCGTGGCACCGGCCGGAAGGTCCCCGGCCTGGAAGGCGTCGACGTTGAGGAAGGCGGGCGGCGTCTTCTTCTCCTTGAAGACGGCCTTGGGGCCCGCCTGGTGGTCGAAGAGCCAGTTCTTCGGGAGCACGCAGGAATAGCTCTTGTCGGGATCGGTCCAGCGCTCGGGCTTCTCGGCCGCGGAGCCGGCGGAAAGCAGGACAGTCGCGAGGCAGAAGAGGATCTTGCGCATGCAGAGGCCTCCTTGGGAACGGTCCAGGATCGTGGTGGGCGACACAGGATTCGAACCTGTGACCTCTACAATGTGAGTGTAGCGCTCTAACCAGCTGAGCTAGTCGCCCACAGGCCGGGGATCTTACGGCAGGGCCGCCGGCCCCTCAAGCCTTTACCCCGAGGAGATGCTCCGCCAAGCCCGGATTGGCCTTGGGGTCGAATCGCCAGATCAGCGCATCCAGCACGTAGTGGACCGCCTGGGGAAGGGCGAGCAGGGGCACGAGCACCGCCAGCACCCTCTCCCCCTGGGGCCTCCAGACGGAGGGCCAGGCGCCGAAGAGCCCGGGATGGTCCCTCCAGACCAGCACGTCCCAGACCCCCTCCTCCACATAGGCCAGGACGAAGAGCAGGCCGTAGAAGGCCAGGATGCGCCGGCCGGCCGAGATCCAGGACAGCCAGGAAGCCTTCCCGGGGGCTCCGGACCATTTCCTGGAGCAGTACAGCCAGATCAGGGCCAGGTACGGCACCCCGTGGGCCACCACGTTGGTCGCCGTGAAGGCGATGTCGGAATTGAAAACCACGATGCCGCCGTACCAGGACAGGGCCGTCACCGCCACCACCCCCGTCTTGCCCGGATTCCAGACCCCTTCCCTCCTCCAACGCCAGGCCTGGCGCAGGGCGAAGGCACCCAGGGTCCCGGCCCAGGCCCAGCGCCCCACCTGCTCCAGGCCCGGAGCCCAGGAGGCCGAAAGGGCCAGGAAATCCCCCGGCACGAACCAGGAGAAGGCCCTCGGATGGAGATGCCACCAGAGGATCGGATAGAGGGTCGCCGCATAGACCGCCGCCCGGTCCAGCCGGTCGTCCAGGCGGGAGCGCTCCCCCATCCGTCGGGCGTACAGGCGGACGAGGCCGATCTGCTGGCGCACGAAGTGGAGGACCGCCAGGTAGGCCAGGCCCCTCCAGAATCCCAGCGGGGAGGCTCGGTGGAGCAGGACCCCCGCCGTCAGGCAGACGAAGGGCACCCCGAGATAGGTGAAGCGTCGCCGCGAGAACTCCTCCGGATCCAGGTAGGTCCGGTAGAGGGTGGAATAGACATGGGCCACGTCCACCCCCACGACCAGCAGGAGGAAGCCCGGGGCCAGGAGCTCCGCTCCCTCCGCCCGGAAGGACGGGACCAGGGCCACGAACAGGAGGGGCAGCAGCCCAGGCGCCAGGATCCAGGCGAGGTCGAAGCTGCCTGAGACGATCCACCGGGACGGCGCCCTCACAGGGAGGTCTCGAAGCGGCGCCCCATCGCCGCCAGCACCGCCTCGGCCGCCAGGACGCCCCGGTACTGGGCCTCTTCGAACAGGGCCATCCCGCTCAGGTCGGAATGGGCGGGATGGATGCGTCCGCGCGGGGTCCCCGCCCGGGCCCGTCCGCCT
>JAHFOU010000356.1 GCA_023261525.1 Planctomycetota bacterium
GGGCCCTGGAGCTGTGAGCGCCGCCTATCGTGGTCCCGAGAAGCAGGAGGGCGGGGCAGAAGGCGGGCACGCCGCGTCGGCTATGGCCCATGGCCGAAGGCCCATGGCCTGTCAGGCGTTGGCATCCCGGGAGGTGTTCCCCAGGACGAGGTCGCGCACTTCTTGGGCCGCCTTCTGCAGGTTGGCGATCGCCCATCGCTGGTCTTCCGTGAGCGCGCCGTAGACGTCCTCCAGCATCAGCTCGCACACGCCCAGGATCTTGGTCATCCGCAACTCGATCCGGGCGCCGGTTCCGCTGTCCATCGCGAGGCGCTCCTAATCACCGGCGCCAGGGGGCCCGTGCGGGCCCCCTGACGCCAGGTGTGACCGGGGTAATGTTCTTATTGGGTGATCACCATGCCCTCGGGAATCTCGAAGGCGCTCCCGTCCCCCAGGCGGGACTCCGCCACCATTCCGGAGAACACCCGCTCCTGGAAGGAGTCCAGGACCGACGCGATCGCCTGGTACGAATCCAGCATCAGCCGACCGGTCCGGTGGTCATAGTCGCCCTCGCTGAAGACGCCCGCGGCGAGGATCTGCCGGTGGTACTCCTGGATCCTTCCCTCCCGCCTCCTGAGCGCGGCGACGACGTGGACGCGCTGGAACTCCGTGAGCGCAAGCTCCCTGCACAACAGCCCGGTCAGCCGGTCGGCCACGTCGGCGAGGGCGTTCCCTTCCAGGGCCCGCTCCGGCTTCGTCGGCGGGGATGCCGGGGGAGGCGCCTCCACGGCCAGGACCTTGGGCATCGGCGTCGGCTCGGGGAGGATCGGCGTGGGAGCCTCCGCTACCTCCCGGGGCACGGGGACCATCCGGGACTGCGCCGCAGCCGGCCCGGGTGCCGCCCCTTCGGGTGAGCGCGCCCCCACCGCCAGGGCGACCACCGCGGCGCCAGCCACCACAGCCAGGATCCTGAGCACTGAGCCGCAGGAGTTCGGGACCCGTTCCGCCCCCTGCGGCCGACAGGGCCCGAACCTGCGGGTCGAGGTGCTTACGCCCACAGTTCCTTCCGACGGAAGCGCTGCAGGTCCCTCGGATCGGCGCGGAGCGGATCTTCCTTGTGGTACGTGGTGGGCGCCTCGATGGGGACCCACCAGTCGTCGACGTCGTAGAGGGCCGGGTTGCTCGCGAGCCAGACCTTGGTGTTGTAATCCAGTTGCTGCCCGGCCTGCATGCCCCAGAGATTCATGCCCGTGACGAGCTTCGAAAAGTTGACGGTGCCGTAGCTCGAGACGTAGGTGGTCGTGTTGTGCTTGATGACGCCGAGGTAGTAGACCCTGAGTCGGACATACGTGGGCCCGGTGGACGTGATCACCGACGTGTACGTGGAGCTGGCGTCGGTGGTGTAGACCTTCAGCGGGCCTGTGGGGGTATTCGTCGGCCCCACTTGCGCATCCGCCATTGCGGCGGCCCCCAGGAGGGCTGCAAGACCTGCCAGGATCCCGGTCGCTTTGAAGCGCATCTGGAACTCCTTTCCTTGACCGGAAAGGCTCCGTGCGCAAACCCCGCGCACATCCCCCCGGTCGTCAGGGTGGCCATTGCAAACCCGGGACCCGAGGAATCTGCAGGGTCGGGAACGAATGCCAGCGCCTGTCAGGAGGCATCCGTGGGGAATGATTCAGGCGGGGACCGACAGCCTTCCCGCGCCGGAAATGGGGGGTGTCGGGGGAGCCGGTGCCGGACTTGGCTCCGGACTAGGCCGGTGAAACGGCCATTTGGCGCGAGTGGCGCTTCTTGTGGACACGGACCCGATGTCGTTTCAAATCGGGCGTCCTGAAACTTCCCTGCACGTCCTTGATGCCAATGCAATTCCTGGCACCGACCACGAGCCGCTCCGCGGCCGCCCGAAGCTCGGCTTCATTCCCGTGCCAGGGAAGCGCCGCCAGGGCCGCCACGGCATCGGCTGTGATCGTGCGCCGTCCACGAAGGGCCCTTTCGATCAAGGCGGGGATTTCATGCCTCCGCTCCCTGAGGGGCGGGACGCGGAGGGTGAAGGCCTCCAGCCGCCTCCGGAGAGGCTCGATGAGACTTGCCTTGTCGCAGCACGTCGCCACCACCCGCACATTCGCCGGGCGTTCGTGCGCGTCACCCACCGCACGTATCCATCCGTCCAGCATCCGGAGAAGCAGGTTCTGGGCCTCGCGCGGAAGCCGGTCCACGCGCTGAAGCACCAGCGTCCCCCCCTCCGCGTCCTTCCAGTACCCCTTCGAGGCCTTCTCGGCCCCGCTCCAGGCCCCCTGGGCGTGACCTCCGAGTTCGGCGGCAGGAAAGGCGAGCTGGCAGCACGGCACGAGAACCATGGGCTGCGTGGCACGCCGGCTCTCCTGGTGGATCCGGCGGGCCAGGGTCTCCATCTCGGACTCCGCCCCGTCCTCGCCCAGGATCAGGACACAGGAATTCGCGGCTGCAGCCTTCCGAACGACCCTGGAAGGAAGAGTCGGCGCGGCGGCCCCGCCCCTCCAGAGGACTTCCAGCCGGTCCGCCCCCTTCCGGGCGAAAAGGGCTTGGCGCTCCTCGCCGAGGCGTGCCTTCGCCTCCGCGATCATCGTGCGGTACTCGATGATGTGCCTCCGGCCATTCAGCCTGCCCGCCAGCCGCGCCGCACTTCGGCCCAGGCGAACCACGTCTTTCCATCGGCCGAGGAGCCTGGAGATTCGTACTCTCGCGCGGAGGATATTGAGGGCCTGGAGGGGATGACGGCGGCCCATCAGGACTTGTTCGGCCGAGAGGAGATCCATTTCGGCTCTCGCATAGTCTCCCATGAAGGCCCATGCCGTGGCCCGGCACGCGAGGCCGCCCGCCTCGACCTGCCAATGCCCCGACCTCTCGGCCAGGTGGATCGCGCGATCCACCTGGCCGAGAGGTCGGGGCATTGGCA
>JAHFOU010000048.1 GCA_023261525.1 Planctomycetota bacterium
CGACCGAGCTGTTCGGAGCCCTCCTGCGCATCCTCGAGGGAGGGGAGGCGGCGATCTCCGGCCGGGAGAAGATCTGCTACCTCCTGGCCCTGTTCTGCACCCGCAAGCGTCTGCTGAAGCTCAAGGGGATCGAACGGGAGAACGGCCGGGAGTTCCTGCTCTTCGCCGAACCCCGGCGCCGCCGCGTCCACCGCATCCCCTCCGTGACCCTGACCGAGGAGGAGCTGAGGGGGGCGCGCGAGGAGATGACCCGTCTCGCGAAAGGAGTCCCATGAATCCCGCCGCCACGGTCGCCGCCTATTTCCACGCCGCCCGGGCCCTCGACGCCGGGGCCCTGGCCGCCTGCTTCGCCCCCGAGGGCGAGGTGAGGGACCCGGCCGCGCCCGGCACGGTCCGGGGACCCTTAGCCCTGAAGGCCTTCTACGGGGGCATCGCCGGGAGCTTCGCCCGCCTGGAGATCCGCGAGGAGGGCGTCCTGACGTCCGGAAACTTCGTCGCGGCACGCTTCGTCGGGACGGCCACGGGGGCCTCCGGCCGCTCGGCGCCGTTCGAGGGGATCGACCTCTTCGAGCTGGATGCGCAAGGCCGCATCCTGCGCCTGACCGGGTTCTGGGACCCCGCCGCCCTGCTGGGAAGCATCGCGTAATTCCCCTTCAGCGGAGAGGAGCGGCAGGTCGATGATGACACGTCATGACCACGACCTGCATCCTCCTCTGCGGCGGGGATAATTCCCGTTGGGGAGGCTACCGGAACGCCCCGCGCAAGCACCTGGTGGACGTCGAGGAAGAGATCCTGCTCCACCGCACCCTGCGCATGATCGAGGCCCGCGCATGCGACCGCACGGTGGTCGTGGTCAACCGGGATGATGTCGGCCTGTATGCCTCGGCACTCTCGGTTCCCCACGAATTCCACGGGATCGTCCCCGCCTCCCCCCGGCACACGGAGGCGTACAAGTTCCTTTCCTCCAGGGAGCTCTGGAACCCCGCCGGAAGGACCATCGTCCTGATGGGGGATGTCTGGTTCAGTGAAGAGGCGATGACGACGATCTTCGAGAGTCCCTCAGGGGACTGGACCGCATTCGGCCGGGCGGGGGCCAGCAGGTTCACGGGCCGGCCGTACGGCGAGCTCTTTGCCCAACGTTTCACCGCTTCCCAGGAACACGAAGAAAAACTCGCGGACCTCGATGCGCAGTACCGGGCGGGAACCTGCCGACGGGCCGCATCCGGATGGGCGCATTACCATCTCATGATCGGAGTGGATCCGAACGTCCATGCCGTGGGTCCGAGGTTCGTGGAAATCGATGATTTCACGGATGATTTCGACTGCCCCAGCGACTACGACGCCTGGGTGTTCCGGCGCGCCTTCCAGGGAATCGAGGAACGGCAGGGCCTGTTCCACAGATCCTGGGCCCCGCTGCCCGCGGGCGCCACCGAGGTCATGACGGGGGGATTGTAACGCCCGAAGGAGCCGCCTAGGATGCACGGGCATGCCCGCCATCCACCTCGGCCGCCGGCCCTTGAGCTTCGATGACCTGAAGGCCCTGAGGTCCGGGAAATCCCGCCTCACCCTCTCGCCCCCAGCCCACCGCCGGATGCGGGGGGGCCTGGAAGCCCTGGAATCCCTCCAGCGGGGCGGCAAGGCCATCTACGGCGTCAACACGGGCTTCGGCAAGCTCTGCCAGGTCCGCATCCCGGCGACCGAGATGTCCCGGCTCCAGACCAACCTCCTGCTCAGCCATGCGGCGGGCGTGGGCGCACCGCTTCCGGCCGACGAGGTCCGCCTCCTGATGGCCCTCAAGGCCGCGGGCCTGGCCCAGGGCGCCTCCGGCGTGAGGCCGGCCCTGGCCGAGGCCCTCTGCCGCCTCCTGAACGCCGGGATCCTGCCCGAGGTGCCCGAGCAGGGCTCGGTGGGGGCTTCGGGGGACCTCGCCCCCATGGCCCACATGTCCCTCCTCCTCATCGGGCGGGGCCGGACCCTGGATGGCTCGACCGGAACCGCCGCCCTGCGCCGCGCGGGGCTCAAGCCCTTCTCCCTGGGCCCCAAGGAGGGCCTGGCCCTGATCAACGGCACCCAAGCCATGACGGCCGTGGGCATCGGGATCTGCCTGGACGCCCGCGACCTCCTTGTGCAGGCCGATGTCGTGGGCGCCATGAGCCTGGAGGCCCTGAGGGGCACGGACGCGGCGTTCTCCGCGCGGGCCATGAAGCTCAGGCCCCACCCCGGCCAGGCGGCCTCGGCCGCCAACCTGCGCAGGCTCCTGGCGAAGAGCGCCATCCACGCCTCCCACAAGGACTGCGGCAAGGTCCAGGACGCCTACTCGCTCCGGTGCATGCCCCAGGTCCACGGCACGGCCCGCGACGCGATGGCCTACGTGGAGGAGGTCGTGCTCCGCGAGGCGAACGCCGTGACCGACAACCCCGTGGTCTTCCACGATGAGGTGGTCTCCTGCGGGAACTTCCACGGCGAGCCGGTGGCCATGGCCATGGACCTGGCGGCCATCGCGCTGGCCGAGATCGGGGCCCTCTCGGAGCGGCGCACGGCGAGGCTGGTCGACCACGACCTCTCGGGCCTTCCGCCCTTCCTGGTCCGCGAGGAGGGACTGAACTCCGGTTTCATGATGGCCCAGGTCACGGCGGCCGCCCTGGTCTCGGAGAACAAGATCCTGGCGCATCCGGCCTCGGTGGACTCCCTGCCCACGTCGGCCAATCAGGAAGACCACGTCAGCATGGGGATGACGGCCGCCTGCAAGGCGAGGCGGGTGCTGAAGCAGGTGCGCCAGATCCTGGCCATCGAGGCCCTGGCCGCGGCCCAGGGGCTGGAGTTCCTGAGGCCTCTCAAGGCCGGCAGGGGGGCGGACGCGGCGTATCGCGCCCTGAGGCGCCGGGTCGGGCCCCTGGAGAGGGACCGGGAGCTGGCGCCGGATATCGGCGCCGCCGAAGCCCTGCTGGCCCGGCGGGGGCTGGCTGACGCGGCGGAGGGGGCGGTCGGGACCCTTCGATGAACCCCGCGCCGGCCGAGCGGGTGCCGTTCAAGGACCGCTGGCCCTGGTTCGCGGTCTGGGTGCCGCTCCTGCTGCTCTTCTACGTGGTCGCCAACGGCGGAAGCTACATGGCGAAGATCCATGAAGGCGGCAGCCTGCCCAACATCCTCTGCTCGAACCTCCTCGACGCACTCTGCGGCATCTGGGGCCTCGTCTTCTGGCCCGTGATGCTGAGCCTCGCCTACGCCACCTGGCGCCTCTGCCCCCTCTGGGGGGCCACCTGGCTGACCGCCCAGCTGTCCATCCTCCTGACCCTGGGCGTGCTGCTCATGATGGCCTGGCTGAGCATGCCGATGCTTTCCGGACCCGTCCTGCTCAGCTTCCAGGGGGCGACCTGGGGTTTTTTCTGGAAAGCCCCGGCCAACTGGCAGGAGGCCGAGAATCAGCTGGTCCGGATCTGGAAGCCTCATGGGAAGGGGACGAAAAGCTTCCTGACGGATCCGAATCCCAGCATCCGAATCCGCACCCTGTACAAACTGATGGATCGCCCTGGCCTCATCACGGCCTCCGAGATCGCTGGACTCCTGGAGGATCCGAATCCCAACGTCCAACAAGCCGCCATGGGGTGCCTGGGACAGCTCGGGGACAGGACCTATGCTCCCGCCATCGCCAGGCTCCTGGAGGATCCCAATCCTCAGACCTACCAAGCTGCCATCGTGGTCCTGGGACAGCTCGGGGACCGGACCTATGCTCCCGCGATCGCCAGATTCCTGGAAGACCCGGACGCTCAAACCAGGCTGGTTGCGGCCATGGCCCTTCTGACATTCAAAGACCCATCCTACGTTCCGGCTTTTGCCAGCCTCCTGGACGAGAAAGACCCGCATATCCGGCTGAGGGCGATCGCCACCCTGATACGCCTCGGGGATCGCTCCTGCGCTCCCGCGGTCGCTGGACACCTGAGCGATCCGAACCTTCAGGTCCGCCTGTACGCCATCTCCTTCCTGTCCGGCACCGGGGATCCCGTCCACGTCCCTGCCATCGCCCGCCTTCTGGAAGACCCGGATCCTCGCATCCAGGAAGGGGCCGCCGAGGCGCTCCAGAAGCTTCTGAAGAAGGACTGGCCCGCCCCCAGGGCAGCCAAGATCCAAGCCGCCCAGGCCTGGTGGGCCGGGCGAAGGGACTGACATCGCTTTTTCTGAAGGCCCCGGGGGTCCCGGGCGTCCTGGACCATATACAATCCCGGAGGCACGATGAGATCCCCAGCCCTGCTCCTCTCCGCCCTCTGCCTCCTGGCCGCCCTCCCGGCGCCGGCGGCCGAACCCGCCCGCCTCACCGTGACCGCCGAGAAGAAGGACCTTCCCATCGACGTCGAATGCACCGGCTTCTTCAAGGCCGAGGACAAGACCGAGATCGCCGTCGAGCCCGAGGAGTACTCCGGCAGCCTCATCGTCACGAAGATCGTGCCCGAGGGGAAGGCCGTGAAGGAGGGCGACCTCCTCATAAAGTTCGACAAGCAGGAGATGAAGAAGGCTGCCGCCAAGGCCGAGACCGACGCAACCGACGCCGCGTTGAAGCTGGACAAGGCCAAGGCCGCCCTGGAGTCCAAGCGCATCGAGAGGGACGCGGCCCTCCAGAAGGCCCGCAAGGACCTTGAGCTCGCGGATCGCAAACTGGCGAACCAGCCGGCCCTGGCGGCGATCAAGACCGAGAAGAGCCGCTTGAAGATCCACGGAGGGGAGAACCAGCTCGCGGACGCCCGGGTGAACCTGAAGCAGCTCGAGCAGATGTACCAGCACCGGGAGCTCCACACCGACACCGAAGCCATCCTCCTGGAGCGCCAGCGGCGGGGGATCGAGGACATGGAGAAGGAGATCGGCCAGGCCAGGCGGGAACTGGCCCAGCTCGAGACCCAGGAGATCCCCACCGAACGCGACGAGCTGGAGCTTGGGGCCGCCCAGCGGAAGGCCGAGCTCAGGAAGCTCGAGGTCGAGTCCGAGGTGGCCCTCGCGGAAAAGCAGGTGGAGGTCACGAAGGCCGAAGCCGCGCTCAAGCAGGCGACGGACGTCGTGGCGGCCCTCCAGCGGGACCAGGAGAAGCTCTCGGTCCGCTCGCCCCGGGCGGGCGTGGTCTTCTACGGGGAGATCGGCAGCGACAACCCCCTCGGGATCGTGATCTCCCAGCAGTCCATGAAGGACCTGAGGATCGGCGGCCGGGTCCAGACCCATCATGTCCTCCTCACGGTGGCCTCCATGGAGCGCCTCTCGGTCGTGATGAAGGTGATGGAGAACGACATCCAGCACCTGAAGGCCGGCCTGCCCGTCACCATCCGCCCCGACGCCTTCGGCGAGCTCCAGATCCCGGGCAAGCTGACCGAGGTCAGCCAGGTGGCCACCCAGGGCCAGCTCTTCAGCGAGGTGCGCCAGTTCACGGTGAAGGCCGTCTACGAGGGCTCCTTCGCCCAACTGAGGGCCGGGATGAGCTGCCGGGTCACCGCGCATGCCGACAAGGTGCCGGACGCGGTGCAGGTGCCGGTGCTGGCCGTCTTCGAGGCGGGGGAGGCCCACTGCTGCTACGTCCAGGAGGGGGGAAAGCCCGTCAAGCGGACGATCAAGCCCGGGGCCACCAACGGCAAGATGGTCCAGATCCTCGAGGGCGTGACGGCCGGGGAGACCGTCTACCTCTACGATCCCCTGCGCGAGTAGCCTCATGCCCGGACTCATCGACATCGCGGGGCTCCGGAAGGAGTACCCCATGCGGGGCGGGGCGGTCCAGGCCCTGCGCGGGGTGACCCTCTCGGTGCAGGCCGGCGAGTACATCGCCATCGTCGGCGCTTCCGGATCCGGGAAGTCCACCCTCCTCTACCTGCTCGGGATGCTGGTCACGCCCACGGCGGGGCAGTACCGCTTCGACGGCAAGGAGGTGCAGACCCTGTCCGACGTGGAGCGCTCCCGCCTGCGCGGGCGGGAGATCGGCTTTGTCTTCCAGTCCTTCCACCTGCTGCCCCAGTTCACGGTCCTCGAGAACGTCCTGCTGGCCTCGCGGTACTGCCCCCCGGCCCGGGAGGACCCCTCCCGGAGGGCCCTGCAGCTCCTGGAGCGCGTGGGCCTCTCCCACCGCCTGGAGCACCATCCGGCGGAGCTCTCCAACGGGGAGATGCAGCGCGTGGCCATCGCACGCGCCCTGCTGACCGACCCCCGCCTGCTCCTGGCCGACGAGCCGACGGGCAACCTCGACGAGAGGACGGGGAACGAGATCACCGCCCTGCTCGAGGAGCTGAACCGCGAGGGCAAGACCGTCATCCTCATCACCCACAACCCGGCCCTGGCGGGACGCGCGGCCCGCCGCATCGCCATCAAGGACGGCCAGGTGGCCGCATGAGGCCCCTGGGGCTCTGGCGCGAGGCCTGGAGGAACCTGCTGCTGCACCGCAGCCGGTCGGCCCTGGCCATCCTCGGGATCATCTTCGGGGTCGCCTCGGTCATCTGCATGACCTCGATCAGCGAGGTGGCGCGCCGGGACGTGACGTCGCGCATCGAGCGCCTGGGCCTGCGCAACGTGATCGTGGACAGCATCAAGCCCCAGGCGGTGGCCGACGAGGAGCGCCGGGACACCGGCGCCTCCCGGATCGCCCGGTACGGGGTGACCCGCGCGGACCTGGAGGTGCTGAAGGCCAGCCTGCCCCAGATCGAGACCGTCCTGCCCATCCGCATCCTGTCCCAGGACCTCTACGCGGGCCTCAAGAAGGCCGAGGCGGCGGTGGCGGCCACCACGCCCGACTATCCCCGGGTGATGGAGCATGCCATCTCCCGGGGGCGCTTCCTGACGGCCATGGACGAGAGCCGCTGCCTGCCCGTCTGCGTCCTCGGCTACGAGACCGCGCGGGCCCTCTTCCCGCTGGAGGACCCCCTGGACCGGTTCGTGAAGATCGGCTCCCTGCCCTTCCGGGTGGTGGGGATCCTGTCCCTGAAAGGCCAGACCGGGACCGGCAGCGCCCTGTCCAACCCCGACCAGACCGTCTTCCTCCCCTTCTCCTCCTCCTTCGCCCGGTTCGGAAGCCTGCAGATCCGCGTCGGCCAGGGATCCCAGGAGGCCACCCAGATCGAGGTGCACCGGACGGTGCTGCGCGTCGCGGACCGCGCCCTGCTCGCCCCGGTCGCCCAGGCGACGCTGAACCTGATGCGCAAGCGCCACCAGGCCGGCGACGTCGAGGTCTCCCTGCCCTACGCCCTGCTCGAGGAGCACCGGCGCAGCGAGCGCATCTTCCTCTGGGTCATGGGCTCGATCGCCGCGATCTCGCTCCTGGTGGGGGGGATCGGGATCATGAACATCATGCTGGCCAACGTGGCGGAGCGGCGGCCGGAGATCGGCCTGAGGCGGGCGCTCGGCGCGACCCAGGGCGAGGTCCTCCGCCTCTTCCTGGGGGAGAGCATCCTGCTCTGCGCCGTGGGCGGCGTCCTGGGCCTGGGGGCGGGGATCGGCCTGGCCCGGGCCGTGGGCGCCCTGGCCGGATGGACGGTGGCCTTCCAGCCCCTCACCTTCCCGCTGGGGCTGGCGGTGGCCATGCTGGCCGGCCTGCTCTTCGGGACCCTGCCGGCCCGCCGGGCCGCCCGGCTGGATCCCGTGCTGGCGCTGAGGTCCGAATGAGGGCGCTCCTCCTCGTCGCGGTCCTGCTTGCCGGATGCGCCTCCGCACCGGAGGCTCCTGCGGGGACGCGCGGCAAGGCCGAGGCGGCGCTCCGTTCGGGCACGGCCTTCCTGCTCCAGGCCCAGAACCCCGACGGCTCCTGGGGCTCCCCGGATACGGTGGCGCTGAAGGACTCGGCCATGGGGTTCGATCTCACGCCCGGCCCCCAGGAGGCGGTCCGCAACGCCGTCACCGCGCTCTGCGCCCAGGCCCTCCTGCGCTCCCCCCTCAAGGACGCCAAGTCCGGCCAGGCCGCCGCCAAGGCCCTGTCCTTCCTCCTCGACCGCTGGCGGACGGGCTACGAGAAGGAGCTGACCTTCCACTGCTGGAGCTATGCCTACACGATCGAGGCCCTGCTCGACGGCCTGGCCTGCCCGGAAGGGGCGCCCTTGAGGGACCGGATCCGCCAGACCGTCCCGGGCCTGATCGAAGGGCTCCGGAGCCAGCAGCGGCACGAGGGCGGCTGGACCTACTACGGCGGCCCCGGCGCCCAGGGCACCTCCATGAGCTTCACCACCGCCACGGTGCTCCTGGCCCTCACCCGCGCCGCGCGCGAGGGGTTCGAGCTCCCGCACGGCCTGACGGAGGACGCCGCCGAGGCCCTGCGCTCCATGCGCTTCCCCGACGGCCGCTTCAACTACGGGTCCTACCTCTGGGACAAGCCGGAGATCCCCCTGAGCCCCCTCGGGGCCGGGGCCCGCACCCAGGCCGGCGCCCTGGCCCTCTTCGAGGACGGACGTCGGCGCGGGAAGGGTCCCGGTCTCGACACCCTCCGGGAGAGCCTGAAGGGCTTCTTCGAGACCGCCGACTACCTGGAGCTCGGACGCAAGCGCATCATCCCCCACAAGGATGCCCCGCACATGATCTCGGGCTACTTCTTCTTCTACGGCTATTTCTACGCGGCCGAGAGCCTGGCGCGCCTCCCGCGCGCCGAGCGCACGGCGCGGACCGAGGCCGTCGCCGCCACCCTCCTGAGAACCCAGGAGAACAACGGCTCCTGGTGGGATACCCTCTGCTACGATTACGGCGACAAGTGGGGGACGGCCTTCGCCCTGATGGGCCTGGAGCGCGTCCTGGAAACCCCGGAAGGAGGTCCGCGATGAAGGCATCCTGGTGGACGGCGGCCCTGCTGGCGGCGACCCTGCCGGCCCTGGCGGAGGAACCCGCGGCGGGGGAGAAGGCGCCTGCCAAGGAAGCCGTGGAGGCCCCGGCCCCCGGCTACCTCGGGGTCAAGACCACCTCCATCGACCCGGAGGACCGGACGGACTACGGCCTGAAGAAGGACCAGGATGGCCTGCTCCTGCTGGAGACGGTGGAGGGAGGCCCGGCGGCCAAGGCCGGACTCCAGGGAGGGGACGTCCTGCTGACCGTGGACGACAAGCCCGTCGGCGGCCGGGAGGCCTTCGGCAAGCTCATCCGTGAGACCCGTCCCGGCACCGAGCTGAAGATCCGCGTCCTGCGCAAGGGCAAGGAGGAGGTCCTGCCCGTGACCGTGGGGGCCCTGCCCAAGCCGGCGTCCAAGGGCCCGGGGCTCGATCAGGTCATGGCGATCGTGAGCAAGTACCAGGCCTCCGGGGACAAGCTCCGCGAGAAGTACATCAAGGACGGTCTCTCTCCCGAGGAGGCGTCGAAGCGGGTCCAGGAGGACCTCCAGGCGGAGATCAACGCCCTGAGGAAGGGGCACGCGGAGGACGCGCCCGAGGCCCCGGAGCCCAAGAAGGAAGACGGGAAGAAGTAGGACCGTGCGCGCCCCCCATGGAAAACGCCTCTCCTGCCTCAGCTGGCAGACCGAGGCCCCCTTCCGCATGCTCCAGAACAACCTCGACCCCGAGGTCGCCGAGGACCCCGCCCGCCTCGTCGTCTACGGAGGCTCCGGCAAGGCCGCCCGCAACCCCGCCTGTCTGAAAGCCATCCTGGGCACCCTCAAGACCCTGAAGGACGACGAGACCCTGCTCATCCAGTCCGGCAAGCCCGTAGGCGTCTTCAGGACCTTCGAGCATGCCCCCAGGGTCCTCATCGCCAACTCCAACCTCGTCCCGCGCTGGGCCACCTGGGAGCACTTCCGCGACCTGGAGGCCCGGGGCCTGATGATGTTCGGCCAGATGACGGCCGGCTCCTGGATCTACATCGGGAGCCAGGGCATCCTCCAGGGCACCTACGAGACCTTTGCCGCCGCCGGGGAGCGCCACTTCAGCGGAAGCCTGGCCGGACGCGTCATCCTGAGCGGGGGGCTCGGTGGGATGGGCGGGGCCCAGCCCCTGGCCGCCACCCTGGCCGGGGCCGTCTTCCTGGGCATCGACGTGGATCCGGCCCGGATCCTCAAGCGCATCCGCACCCGCTACCTGGACCGCTGGACCGCCGACCTGGACCAGGCCCTGGCCTGGACCGAGGAGGCCCGACGCAGGAAGGTCCCGCTCTCCATCGGCCTGGTCGGCAACTGCGCCGAGGTCCTGCCGACCCTGCTGAAGCGGGGCTTCGAACCCGACCTCGTCACCGACCAGACCAGTGCCCACGATCCCTTGAACGGCTATGTCCCGGCCGGGCTCAGCCTGGCCGAGGCGAACCGTCTGAGACGGAAGAACCCCATGGAATACCTGAAGCGCAGCGGCGCCTCCATGGCCGCCCACTGCCGGGCCATCGTCGCCTTCCAGAAGCGGGGGAGCGTGGCCGTGGACTACGGCAACAACCTGAGGGGGGAAGCCCTGCGCGCCGGCTTCAAACAGGCCTTCTCCTATCCCGGCTTCGTCCCGGCCTACGTGCGCGAGCTCTTCTGCCAGGGACGGGGGCCCTTCCGCTGGGCGGCCCTCTCGGGGGACCCGAAGGACATCGCCGTCACGGACGACCTGGTGCTCAGGATGTTCCCCAAGAACGAGCACCTCTGCCGCTGGATCCGCATGGCCCGCGAGAAGGTGGCCTTCCAGGGCCTGCCCGCCCGCATCTGCTGGCTGGGCCAGGGGGAGCGCGCCGCGTTCGGGGAGGCCTTGAACCGCCTGGTCGCCA
>JAHFOU010000357.1:0-1145 GCA_023261525.1 Planctomycetota bacterium
GGAGAAGCTGACGAGGGCCATCGAGAAGGCCCAGGAGAAGAAGCTCCCCCTGGTCATCGTCTCCGGCTCGGGGGGCGGGGCCCGCATGCAGGAGTCGGCGCTCTCCCTCATGCAGATGGTCAAGACCTCGGCGGCCCTGGCCCGCTTCCAGGAGGCGGGGGGGCTCTACATCTCCATCCTGACCAATCCCACCATGGGCGGCGTCATGGCCTCCTACGCCTCGCTGGGGGACATCACCATCGCGGAGCCCCGGGCCTTGATCGGCTTCACGGGGCCCAGGGTCATCCAGCAGACCATCCGGGCGGAACTGCCCGAGGGCTTCCAGACCTCCGAGTTCCTCCTGGAGCACGGAATGATCGACATGATCGTGCCCCGCCAGGACCTGAAGCTGGCCCTGACCAAGCTGATGGAGTACCTGGGCTAGCGCTCGAACAGCGGCAGGGGCGCCAGGGTCCTGGCCTTCCAGGCCTCGTGGATGCGCCGCGTCAGGCGGGTCACCGGAAGCTCGTCCAGGGTCGCCGCATCCACCCAGCGCCGGGCCGCCTCCTCCCGCCCCGGACGGGCCGCCGAGAAGGTCCTGGCCTCCACCTCGAGGCGGAAGTGGGTGAAGACGTGGCGGAAGGCGCCCAGGGAGCCCTCCGGGTTGGCCGAAAGCCCGTGGAGGCGGAAGAAGGAGCCCAGCAGGCGCCCGCCCCGGCCCTCGTCCGGCACCGAGGGGAACTCCCAGAGCCCGCCCAGGAGGCCGCCTTCCGGGCGACGGCGCAGGAGGAGGGTATCCCCACGGGCAACCAGGGCCACGATCTCGCGGCGCTCCGGCAGGGCCTTGCGGGGGGTGCGGATCGGGAGGCGGGCCGTCCAGCCCTTCTCCCGCGCCACGCAGAAACGGGCCACGGGACAGGAGGGACAGCGGGGCTGGCGGGGGACGCAGACCGTGGCCCCCAGTTCCATCAGGGCCTGGTTGAAGTCCCCGGCCCTGCCCTTCGGGAGCAGGGCCTCGGCCAGGCCCCAGAAGAGACGCTTGGCCCCCGGGTCCTGGACCGGGATCTCCACGGCCGCCAGGCGGCTGAAGACGCGGGCCACGTTGCCGTCCACGAGGGGGGCGTCCTGACCGAAGGCGATGGAGCGGATGGCCCCGGCCGTGTAGT
>JAHFOU010000357.1:1155-2911 GCA_023261525.1 Planctomycetota bacterium
TAGTCCCCGATCCCGGGAAGCGCGCGGATCAGGCCGGGCTCCTCGGGGAAGCGGCCGCCATGCTGGGCCAGGACGGCCCTCGCGCCCTCGTGGAGGTGGACGGCCCGGCGGTAATAGCCCAGGCCCTCCCAGACCTTGAGGACGTCCTGGCGGTCGGCCAGGGCCAGGGCGCGCAGGGTGGGGAAGCGCTTGAGGAAGGCCTCGTAGTACGGGATCACCGTCTCGACCCTCGTCTGCTGGAGCATGGCCTCCGAGACCCAGATGCGGTAGGGGTCCCGGGTCCGGCGCCAGGGGAGGTCCCGCTTCTCCCGGGCGTACCAGGCGAGCAGGGCCTTCGAGAAGGGCCCGCGGGCGAGTTTAGTGGCCGGCATGGGCCTTCGCCGCGGAGGATTTGAGCCAGGTTAGGTAGGCCGCCCGGTCCCGGGTGAAGCCGGGGAACTGGCCGAGCTCGTCCTTCCCGTCGGGGCTGAGCACCACGTACTGGGGCTGGCTGGACTGCTTGAACCGGTCGATCTGCATCTGCTTGTTGAACTTCTTGTCCTCGCCGGGGCCGTCCACGTACAGCTCCACCACGACCATGCCCTCGAAGACCCGGCGGACCTCGGGATCCAGCAGGATGCTGGCCTCCATCTTCCGGCAGTTCACGCAGGTGATGCCCGTGAAGTTCAGGAAGAGGGGGCGGTCCCTGCGCTTCGCCTCGGCCAGTCCCTCCTCATAGGTCTCGAACTTGGGCACATCGCTCCAGGAAAGGCTACTTCCTCCCCTTCCCTGGGGCGGCAGCCAGGCGTCCGCGGCCGGCAGGGGACGGCCCAGGCCGTAGAGGAAATAGCCCGTGCAGAAGAGGAAGAAGGCCGCCAACAGGATACGCACGGGGCCGAGGAGGACCTTCGCGTCGTCATGGGGGAAGCGGATCTTGCCGAGCAGGTAGAGGGCCGAAGCCAGGGCGATGAGGGCCCAGCAGACCAGGACGGCCTGGCGGGGCAACCAGGGGGAACCCTGGTGGAAATAGAGGTCCACGTTGGAGAGGAACTTGAAGGCCGCGGCCAGCTCGATGAAGCCCATCACCACCTTCACGCTGTTCAGCCAGCCCCCGCGCTTGGGCAGGCCCCGGAGGGCCTGGGGGAAGAGGGCCAGCAGGAAGAAGGGAAGGGCCAGGGTCCCGGAGAACACCAGGAAGCCCAGCAGGGGCCAGAACCAGTCCCCCTGGGCCGCCAATGCCAGCAGGAGGCCCACGAAGGGCGCTGAGCAGGTGAAGGAGGTCAGGCTGAAGGTCAGGCCCAGGAAGAGGATGCCGGCCAGGTTGGCGGAGCGGGCGCCTCCGACGTGGCTCATCACCCGTTCGGGCAGGGCCAGCTCGAAATAGCCGAACAGGGAAAGGGAGAAGACCACGAAGACCACGGTGATGAAGGAGTTCACGGCCCAGTGGGCTCCCAATGTGTTGGCGGCCCCGGCCGATTTCAGGAGCAGGGAAAGTCCGAAGCCCAGGGCCGTGTAGCTGGCCACGATGCCGGCCCCGTAGACCGCCGCGGCCTTCATGGCCCCGCCCCGGGTGGTGCTGACCTGCTTGGTGAAGTAGGAGATGGTCACCGGGATCATGGGGAAGACGCAGGGGGTCAGGAGGTTCACCAGGGCCGCGCCCATGGCCGTGGCCAGGAAGGCCAGGAGCTTCCGGGGCAGGGGCCCGCCCGATGGCGGCGGGGCCGACCCAGCCTCCACGGTCACGCGGACCTCCCAGCGGGTCTCGGGGACATCCATG
>JAHFOU010000049.1 GCA_023261525.1 Planctomycetota bacterium
TGGAACTACCTGGACCGCTTCCACATCCCCTACGTGCACCGGGTGCCCGGGGGCCTGGCGGACGTCATGGACTACGCCGACTACCGCACCGAGGTCCACCCCCATGCGGTGCTCCAGTGGGCCTGGGCCAAGAACCCCGCCCACGGGCTGGATCCGGCCTTCCTGCCCGCCTCCTTCGCCGCCCGGGGGCGCCGGGTCTTCGCGCTGTGGTGGTTCGTCTACCCCAACCTGACCTTGAACCTCTACCCTTGGGGCCTCTCCCTCAACGTCTACACCCCGGTCCCGGGCAGGCCCACGAGGACGCTCTTCCTCTGGTACCACTACGTCCTGGACGAGGCCAAGTACCGGGACAAGGACGCGCTCTGGCTGGACCGCCAGGTGGACGCGGAGGACGTGGACGCCCTCGGCCAGGTCCGCCGGGGGATCGACTCCGGCTTCGCCCCGCGCGGACGCTTCTCCCCTGCGGAGGAGGCCGCCCCGCACTGGTTCCACCGGCGCATCTGGCGGGAGACCTCGGCCCCTTGAGCCCCGTCCCGCCGTGTGATACCCTCCGGGCAGACTGAACCCGACGGGAGGATCCCTTCCATGCGCGTTGCCGTCCTGCTTGCCGCCCTGTCCCTGGTCCTGCCCCTGGCGCGCCCTGCCCGGGCGGCGGAGGACGCCACGTTCAGCGTCCTGAAGATCACCCTGGGGGAGGAGATCACCTTCAAGGCCCTCGCGGCCGGCGAGGTCGGCGCGGAGCAGAAGCGCATCCAGAAGGAGGCCAAGGAGACCCACGAGAAGTGGCAAGGCGAGCGCGACGCCTTCTACGCGGACAAGGCCAACATCAAGAGCAAGAAGGTCTTCCGGGATCCGGAGCCCCCCAAGAGCGCTTCCGTCACCGTCGCAAAGGGCGGTTTCGCGACCCAGGCCGATGCCCAGGCCGACGCCGACGAGCGCCAGAAGAAGGCCGACGGGAAGTATGCCGTGGTGAGGACCACCACCTCCGACGGCTCGGTCAACAACGAGATCCTCCTCCAGCGCAAGATCAAGGGACGGGAGCTGGAATTGCAGACGGAATACGACACGGCCCTGGAGAAGTGGGAGACGGGCAAGCAGAACTGGTACAACGATCCGGCGAACCGGGATGCGCAGAATCCCCATCCCTACACCGCCGTCAAACCGACCAAGCCCAAGGTCGAGCGCCTGAAAGAGGACCTCCCCGACCAGGCCGCGGCCCAGAAGTTCCTGGACGAGCTCCCGCCCGCGAAGAAGTAGGCTTGAGAGTCCTCATCACCGGGGGCGCGGGGTTCATCGGCTCCCATCTGGCCGAGGCCCACCTCGCCCGGGGGGACCGCGTCCAGATCCTCGACGACCTCTCCACCGGCGCCATCGCCAACCTGGACGCCCTCCGCGCCAATCCCCGCCTGGGCATCACCATCGCCTCCTTCACGAAGGAGAACGTCCTGCCCGAGATGGTGGACCGGGCCGACCGCATCTACCACCTGGCCGCGGCCGTCGGGGTCCGGCTGATCGTCGAGAGCCCCGTCCACACCATCGAGACCAACGTCAACGGCACCGAGCGGGTGCTCAAGCTGGCCCTCAAGAAGCGCCGGCCGGTCTTCCTGGCCTCCACCTCCGAGGTCTACGGAAAGGCCTCCAAGGTCCCCTTCTCCGAGGAGGACGACCTGGTGCTGGGCCCCACCTCCAAGAACCGCTGGTCGTACGCGGCCTCCAAGATGCTCGACGAGTTCCTGGGCCTGGCCTACTGGCGCGAGCGCGGCCTGCCCGTGGTCATCGGCCGCCTCTTCAACACCGTCGGCCCCCGCCAGGTGGGCCATTACGGCATGGTGGTCCCCCGCCTGGTCTCCCAGGCCCTCCACGGCAAGTCCCTGACGGTCTACGGGGACGGGCGGCAGTCCCGCTGCTTCGGCTACGTGGGCGACGTGGTGGGCGGCATCATGGCCCTCATGGATGAGCCCCAGGCCTACGGCGAGGTCTTCAACATCGGGAACCACGAGGAGATCTCCATCCTGGCCCTGGCCGAGAAGATCCGCAAGGCCGTGGACCCGCGCCTGAAGATCGTGAAGGTCCCCTATGCCAAGGCCTACGGCCCGGGCTTCGAGGACATGCGGCGCAGGATCCCGGACCTCCGCAAGATCCGCAGGGCCGTGGGCTACCGCCCCTCCCACGGGATCGACGACATCCTGGCCAAGGTCATCGCCCACATGCGGATGGAAATGACCGCCGGGCTCTGACATGCCCCGCCCCCTCCTTATCCTTCCGACCTACAACGAATCCGACACCCTGGAGGCCCTCCTCGGCATGCTCGGCGAGGGCGCCGGGGTCGATGTCCTCGTCATCGACGACAACTCCCCGGACGGCACGGGCGCGCTCGCGGATGGCCTGGCCGCCCGCCTGCCCTGGGTGAAGGTCCTGCACCGGGCGGGAAAGCTCGGGCTGGGCTCGGCCTACCGGGAGGGCATGGCCCGGGCCCTGGCCGAGGACCGTCCGGCCGTGCTGGAGATGGACTCCGACTTCTCCCATGACCCCAAGGACGTGCCGCGCCTGCTCCAGGCCCTGGACCATGCGGATCTTGCCATCGGGACGCGGACGCTTCCCGGCGGCGGCATGCCGGGCTGGCCCCTGCTCCGCCGACTGATCTCCCGCGGGGGGAACCTCTACGCCAGGACCCTGCTGGGGATGTCGGCGGACGACCTGACGTCGGGATTCCGCGCCTACCGGGCCGAGGCCCTGCGCAAGGCCGACCCCACCCACACCCGCTCGGACGGCTATGCCTTCCAGGTGGAGATGGCCTTCCGGGTCCAGCAGGCCGGAGGCCGCATCGCCGAGGTCCCCATCGTGTTCATCGACCGGCGATTGGGAAAGTCCAAGCTCTCCCGGCGCATCGTCTGGGAAGCGGCCTTCAGGGTCCCGGCCCTGGCCCTGGAGCGGCTCCGCCCCTCCTGACCTTCTACTGGTCGAGCGTGTAGTCCTTCGGCACCCCGGCGGCGGCCAGGGCCTGCTTCTCCCACTTCACGAAGTCCGAGCGGACGCCCATCACGTGGGAGTAGCGGACCGAATAATGCGTGAGGTCCTTGGCCAGAAGCTCGTCGGAGAGCTCCCGGTCCTCGGCGATGAGGTCGGAGCGGGCCGCCTCCCAGGAGGCGCGGTCCATGGCCTCGAGGCGGGCCTCCAGCTTGCGGTAGATGGGTGCGGTCGGCCAGTCGGTCCGGGCGTTGACGTACCAGTGGAAGAAGCGGCCGAGCTTCTCGATGAAAAGATCCTGCGCGGGATCGAACTTCAGGCAGGAGCCGTCGAAGTAGTTGCCCATGCCGCTCATCTTCGCATCATCGATCAGGCCCTTGTCCCGGGCGATGGTGTAGCCGGCCGTGCCGGGGAAGGGGAAGAAGATGGCCCAGCGGAAGCGGCCCATCTTCACCTGCGCGCAGAGGTCGATGGTCTCGAAGATCTCCTCCCTCGTCTCGGTTGGCAGGCCGAACATGAGGAAGGCCGAGGTGTGGAGATCGAGCTTGTGGGCGATCTCGAAGGACTTGGCGATGCGCACGTTGGACATGGGCCGCCAGAGGATCTCCTTGCGGACCCGCTCGGAGCCGGACTCCAGCCCGTATTTCACGATCAGGCAGCCGGCCTCCTTCAGGGCCTTCGCGGTCTCCTCGTCGAACTGCTGGACGTGGGCGTTGACCACGAAGGGGATGCGGATCCCGCTTTCCCGGTAGGCCTTGGAAAAGTCCTTCACGTACTGGCGGTTCAGGGTGAAGAGGTCGTCGTCGAAGATCAGGGTCTTGATCTCGGGCACCCTGCGCTTGAGCTCGCGGATCTCGCCGAGGATGCGCTCCGTCGGGTAGACCCTCAGGAACTCCTTGGCCCGCTTGGCGGCGCCGTCGGCCATGTACTGGTCGACGATCTCCTTGTTGAAGCAGTAGGTGCACTTGTAGGGGCATCCCCGCGACGTGAGCAGGCCCATCCAGCCCTTCTTCACGCGCACCACGTGCGCGACGTCAAAGAGGTCGTAATCGAGGGGGGGCAGGGTGTTCAGGTCCGGGAAGGGGGCCACGGCGTTCACGATCGTCTTGCCGTCGCGGATCATGCGCATGTTGGGGACGGTGGCGGTGTCCTCGCCCTTCTCGAGCCGGTTCACCAGCTCCAGGAGGGCGTAGTCCCCCTCCCCCACGCAGACGAAGTCGAAGTGGTTCTCCCGCGTGACCTCGTCGGGGACCATGGTCACGTGGACCCCGCCCACCACGGTGGGGATGTCCGGGAAGGCCGCCTTGCAGGCCTGGACGACCTGGACGGCCCAGGGGTACTGCTGGCTCATCACGGAGAAGGCCAGGAGCCCGGGTTTCCAGTCCCGGATGACCTGGAGGATCTCGGCGTGGGTGGGCAGGGGCCCCAGGGACTCGTTGGCGTGGACCATCCTCGTCTCGTGCCCGGCGTGCTTGAGCACCCCCGACAGGGCGATGAGGCCGTGGTTCACCCCGGCCGGGGCGTCGATCATGGGATAGAGGAAGAGGACGCGCATCGGCTTGATTCTATCGCTATACTTCGGCGCATGTCCATGGCCCCCTTGAGGTTCGAACGGGATTTCCGCAAGGCCCTGGTCGAAGTCTGCCGCCGGATGTACCAGCGGGGCCTCATCGTGGCCCTGGACGGGAACGTCTCCTCCCGCCTGCCGAACGGGAAGATCCTCACCACCCCCAGAGGCGTCTGCAAGGGCGACCTGGAGCCCGACATGCTGGTCACCGTCACCCCGGAAGGCCGCAAGGTCTCGGGAGGCGGGGAGCCGACCTCGGAGCTCCCGCTCCACCTGGAGGTCTACCGCCAGCGCCCCGACGCCGTGGCCATGGTCCATGGCCACCCCCCCCTGGCCACGGCCTTCTCGGTGGCCGGGGAGCGCCTGGCCGGATGCATCATCCCCGAGGTGGTCCTGACCCTGGGCGAGACCATTCCCGTCGCCGCCTACGGGACGCCCTCGACGGACGAACTCCCGAAAAGCATCTCGGAGCTGATCAAGCACCACGACGCCATCATCCTGGACCGGCACGGCTCGGTGACCGTCGGCAAGTCGATCTGGGAGGCCTATTTCAAGCTGGAGAAGCTGGAGTACGCCGCCCAGGTGACCCTGGCCTCCAAGCAGATCTCGGGCCGGGTGAGGACCCTGGACCAGGGGGAGCTGACCCGCCTCTACGAGACCCATGGCGTGCACGAAGCGACCCCGGCCATGCCTTCCGCCGGGAAGCACCCGGGGACCTATGCCACGCCGGCCGAGGTCCGAGGCTGCACCGATTGCGGCCTCTGCGAGAAGGGCCGCTACCGGCCCATCATGGGATGAGCGGCCCCGCCTTCCAGTTCCAGAAACTGTCCCTGCCCGGCTTGGTTCTCGTGGAGACCCGCCGTTTCGAGGACCCCCGCGGCTTCTTCCGGATGACCTGGCAGGAGTCGCCCTTCCGCCAGGCCGGGATCCCCCAGCGCTTCGTCCAGTCCAACCTGTCCCATTCGGTGAAGGGCACGCTGAGGGGCCTGCACTTCCAGAAGCCCCCCGCCGCCCAGGGCAAGCTCCTGGCCGTCCTGGCCGGAGAGGTCTACGACGTGGCGGTGGACCTGAGAAAGGGCTCGCCCACCTTCGGGAAATGGGCCGCGGAGACCCTTTCGGCGAACAATGGCAGGATGCTCTGGGTGCCCGAAGGCTTCGCCCACGGCTTCTGCGTGACCAGCCCCGAGGCGACGGTGCTCTACCAGGTCACGGGGGAATATGCGCCGGATCTCGACCGGGGCCTGCGCTGGGACGACCCGGCCCTGGCCATCCCGTGGCCCGTGGAGCGCCCCCTCCTTTCGGACAAGGACGCCAGGCTCCCCCTGCTGAAGGACGCGGACAACCCCTTCTAAGGATCAGCGGCGGGCGGTGCGGAGGAAGCAGCCCTGGCCGGCGGTGTTCCCGTCGGTGACCTCGTTGTCGCTGATCTTGGTAGCGGTCCAGAAGGCGTTCTGGCCGCCAATCCCGCCCGATCCCGATCCGTAGGAACCGGCGGCGGCGGAATCGAGGGCGGTCGAACCGATGGGCGTCCCCGTCGGAAGATTGGAGCCGCTCAGGGTCGCGGTGCCGGGGGTGGTGCCGTCATCCCGCTGGTTGGGCATGGTGTTCTTGTCGGACTGGAGCCCGCGGCGGATGGTCGGGGCCCCGGCCGTGGTGGCCTTGAGGTAGTTGATGGAGCGGTCGGCGGAACCGTTGAGGCCGCCCCCGCCGTCGCCCGAGTGGCACTGGATGGTGCTGGTCTGGGCGTTGTCGTTGACGAGGTTGAAGGTCGCCGTCACCTCGCCGTCCGGCTCCACGGTCACGGAGCCGCCGCCGCCGCCGCCGATCAGGGCCCGCGTCGGGGTCTCCTGGAGGGTGCCGCCGGAGAGGACCACCACGGTCTTGTTGCTGTTCGTGGCCGTGCCGCCCATGCTGACCTGGAGATAGAAGACCGTGTTCGCGGTGGTGCCGATGATGCGGGTGAAGGTGTAGACCCAGGTGCCCCTGAGGTCGTCGGCGTTGCAGAGGGTATCGGCCTGGGTCTTGGGCCAGGCGCTCAGGGCGACCAGGCCGACGGCCAGGAGGGCCATGCCTCCGCGCTTCCCGTTTTTCCATCCGGAAACCTTCATCATCGCGCGCTCCTCCGATTGAGCAGATTCATTGAGCAGGGGCTCCGCGCATGATAGCGCCCGGCCCCTTAATTTCGACGAATTTTCCGGCGCAGGATCGCCAGGCGCTCCAGCCCCCGTCGGGACGGGAAGGAGTCCCGGGGCGTGGAGAATCTCGGAATGTGGAAGTCGGCGGAGAAGAGGCGGCGGATCTCCCCGGGCGTCACGGAGAAGGGCGGCCCGCCCGGACGGCCGTGGGCATAGAACAGCCCCAGGAGGAGGCCTCCGGGCTTGAGGAGCCCCCGGACCGCAGCCACGTATTCCTCCCGTCGGGAAGGATCCACGGCGCAGAAGCAGGTGTGCTCCAGGACCGCGTCGAAGGCGCCCCGGTGGCGGGCGGGAAGGCGGAACAGATCAGCCTGCTCGAAGCGGGGTTTCCCCTGCGCGCCCCGGGCCAGGCGCCGCGCGGCCCGGATGGCCTCGGGGGCGAAGTCGAAGCCCACGGCCTCCCATCCCAGGGCGGCCAGGGCCAGGACCTCGTGACCGCGCCCGCAGCCGGGCACGGCCACCCGCCCGGGCGGGAGCCTGCGCGCCAGCCTCAGCAGGGGCGGGGCGGCCACGCCCTTCTCCCAGCCGTCCTCGCCCTTGCGGTACCGGGTGGACCAGAATTCCCGGGAGGAGATGTCGGAAGGCTTAGGCGGCAAGGTCAACGCGCCGGCCCAGGGCCTCTTCGGGCCGGGGCGTCCGGAAGGCCTCGCTCAGGCGGCGGGAGCGCCGTTCGGGCCCTTCGGCCGGAAGGGGCGCCGGCGGCGGAAAGGAGGGCGGGAGACCCCGGGAAGGAGGAAGGGCCCCGTAGGCTTCCAACAGGGGGCGGAAGACGGGCGTATTCCGCTTCCCACCCCAGGAAGGGGCGTTCTGGGCGCCCCCTCCCTCCTCGTCCGTTGCCCCCAGGGCCACGCTGGCCTCCGCGGCCATGGGCCTGAGGTTGCCGCGGATGTCGACCAGATCGCGGCTGTCGAACGGGCTCTGGGGAAGGGAGGTCGGCGGCGCCGGGGCAACCGCGGGGGTCCCCGCCGATGGGCCGGGGCGCTGGATCGCGCCCAGGTTGAGCCCGGAGCCGGCCAGGCGGTCGGCGACCCGGATCCCGGAAAAGGGGATGGGATCCACGATCCCGTCCTAGGTGCCGGTTCCGGTCCGGGAGGAGCCCGCGCTGGAAGCCACCCTGCGCCCCCGCTCCCGGAAGAAGGTCCGGATGTGGGTGGCCATCCTGAGGACGTCATCGGGCGGGATCTCCCGGATGACCTGCCGGGTCATCGGATCCACCACCTTGGCCTGGAGCACCCCGAGGTCCCGGTTGAAACGGATCTGCAGGTCCCCCTGGGGCTTGGCGGACGCTTCGGCCTTGGGTGCGGAAATCTGCTGCTGGACGGCCTGCTGAAGGGCGGCCTGGGCGGCGATGCTGATCTCGACGCGATCCTGGCGGGGCAGGGCGGGGGCTTCAGGCGCCCCGGATCCGGAGGCACGAGGCTCCGGAGCGGAAGACTGGCCTCCTCCCGTGACAATCGGACGAATGGGTTCGCTCATGTCAGCTCTCCTCCTCCGCTGGCCCCTTCAGGTCTCGGATCAAGAGGCCGGCTATAGTCTGGTATCGACCAGGGGAGCTTGAACCTTAAGGAGCATTTCAGTTGATTCTTACCTATTTATCTTCAAGGAGTTGTGTCGATCTGAACCACAAGCCCCCCCTGGAGTCTGGACCGGAGGGGCTCCGCCAGCCCCTTCAGGCTTTCCGGAGGCTGACGGAAGGCCAGGACGGCCATCCCCCCCGCGCTCCCCAGGGCATCGAGGGCATGGACCAGCTCGGTCTGGGTCTTGGTCTTGCCCTCCAGGCGCTCCGCCTGATCCAGGACCAGGAGGCGGGAGGAACGCAGCCAGGCCCTGAACTCCGCCAGGGTCCCGGCCTTGCCCGCCAGGCCCAGCCTCCGGCTCAGGCGGCCGGGATCCGTGGCGACCAGGGGAGAGACGTTGCGGGCGCGGGCGGATTCGGCCAGGGCGGACAGGAGGTGGCTCTTGCCGCAAGCCTCGGGCCCGTGCAGGACCAGGGGATGGATCTCCGATCTCAGTCGGGTGGCCAGGGAGCTGACCGCCGCATAGGCGAGCTGGTTGCCCTCCGTGACCCGGAAGGAGCCGAAGGTCGCCCGGCCCGGGCGTCGGACCTCGGACACCCTCAGGTCGATCCGCGCATACCCGGCCGTGCGGGCGGCCTTCAGCAGGGCCTCGCCGCAACGCTCCCTCAGGGCGTCCCGGGCGAAGGCGCTCGGAAGGTTGAGCAGGAAGGCCCCCCCGGGCCCATCCTCGGCCGCGGCGGAGGCCAGCCAGGCCCGGGCCGAGGGGGCCAGGGCCGCCAGTTCGTTCAGGACCGCCTTGCGCGAGGTTTCGGACATGGGGGCGGGGAGTATAGCAACTCCTCCAGCTCCTCCAGGCCCCGTCCCACGACCTCGACCATCCAGCGGAGCTCCCGCTCCGTGGCCGTCAGCGGGGGCATGAGGACCACCACGTCCCCCAGGGGACGCAGGAGGAGGCCGTGGTGGCGGCAGGCCAGGCAGACCTTCCATCCCATGCGATGCGCATCCGGAAACGGCTTCCCGGAGGGCCGGGCCAGCTCGATCCCGACCATGAACCCTCGCTGACGGATCTCCTTCACGCAGGGATGGGCCCGGAGCGCCTCCAAGGCCTGGGCCAGGACCCTGGATTTCCTCGCCACCCCTTCCAGCACCCGGCCCCGCCCCAGAAGGTCCAGGTTGGCGAGGGCCGCGGCGCAGGCCAGGGGATTGCCTCCGTACGTATGGCCGTGGAAGAAGGTCCTCCAGCTCGTGAAGGGACCCAGGAAGGCCCGGTAGACCCTCTCCGTCGTCAGCGTCGCGGCCAGGGGCAGGTAGCCGCCCGTGATGCCCTTGGCCACGCAGAGGAAGTCCGGGGCCACCCCGGCATGCTCGCAGGCGAACATCCGCCCCGTGCGCCCGAAGCCGGTGGCCACCTCGTCGGCGATCAGGAGGACCCCGTGGCGCCGGCAGAGGGCCGCGGCCTTGCGCAGGTACCCGGGGGAATGCATGCGCATCCCGGCGGCGCCCTGGACCAGGGGTTCGAAGACGAAGGCCGCCAGGCTCCGGCCGTGGCGCCTCAGGGCTCTCTCCAGGGCCGGCAGGTCGTCCGGGGGGACCTGGACGGCCCGCTGGACGAGGGGCCCGTAGATCCGGTGGAAGAGGGGGATCCCCCCCACGCCCACGGCGCCCAGGGTGTCCCCGTCATAGGCGTTGGAGAGTGCCAGGAAACGGACGCGGCGCGGCTCGGGCCGGGGCTTCTGGCGGTGGTACTGGAAGGCCATTTTGAGAGCGATCTCGGCGGCCGTGGAGCCGTTGTCGGAATAGAAGACCTTGCTCAGGCCTTTCGGCGCGATGCGGACCAGGCGCTTGGCCAGTTCTTCCGCCGGGCGGTGGGTGGCGCCCAGCAGGGTGGTGTGGGCGATGCGGCCGAGCTGGCGGCGGACGGCCCGGTCGATGGCCTCGACCCGGTGGCCGTGGACGTTGGACCACAGGGAGGAGACCCCGTCGTAGAGGCGCTGGCCGTCCTCCGTGACCAGCCAGCGGCCCTCGCCGCGGGTGATGACCAGGTCCGGAACCTCGTCGAGGTCCGTCATCTGGGTGAAGGGCTTCCAGAGGGCGCTGGGATTCATGGGGCTCGACGGATCGCGCGCGGGAGGACGACCAACATGAAAAGGCCGGCCAGAAGGAAGACCATCCCGAATCCCGGCAGGAAGAGGGTATCGGCCTTTACCCCCGACTCCAGCACCGAGGAGGATGAATCGGCGGGATCGTAATGCACCGCGACGCGGATCCCCTTCGGGTAGCGGTCCAGGATGGCCTGGGCATCCCCACGATCGCTCGTGAAAATGCCACCCCAAAAGACTGTAGAGCCGATGTAGGGCCTTCCCGCGACCTGATACTCATAGG
>JAHFOU010000050.1 GCA_023261525.1 Planctomycetota bacterium
GTCAAGTACGAGTTGCCGCAGCTCGAGCCGATTCTGGCCGATACCTACGGCGTCATCGCGTATCAGGAACAGGTGATGCGCATCTCCAACGTGCTGGCCGGTTTCACGCTCGGCGAAGCCGACATCCTTCGCAAGGCGATGGGCAAGAAGAACGCGGAGGTGATGCAGAAGCAGCGGGCGAAGTTCGTCGACGGCGCCAAGAAGAACGGCGTGGCGGACAAGAAGGCGACGCACATCTTCGATCTGATGGAGCACTTCGCCGGCTACGGCTTCAACAAGGCCCACTCCACGGCCTACGCCATCATCTGCTACCAGACCGCCTGGCTGAAGGCCCACCACCCGGCCGAGTTCATGGCGGCGGCCCTGACCAGCGTGATGGAAAGGACCGAGAAGGTGGCCTTCTACCTGGACGAGTGCCGCAAGATGGGGATGGAGGTCCTGCCGCCCTCGGTGAACGAGAGCGCGCTGACCTTCACCGTGCCCGCGCCGGGGAAGATCCGCTTCGGCCTGGGGGCCGTGCGCAAGGTGGGGGACAAGGCCGTGCAGTCCGTCCTGGACGCCCGCAAGGCGGGGCCCTTCCGCTCCCTCTCCGACCTCTGCGGGCGGGTGGACCTGAGGCTGCTCAACACCGGCGTGCTGGAACAGCTGGTGAAGGCCGGGGCCTTCGACGCCTGGGGGTTCCGCCGGGCCCAGCTGGCCGCCGGGGTGGAGGAGGCCATCCGCCTGGCCCAGTCCGCCCAGGAGGACAAGCGCCGCGGCCAGGGCAACCTGTTCGGGGCCTCGCCCGCGGAGGGGGAGGCCCTGCCTGCCATCCCCGAATGGCCGGAGGGACAGCGTCTGGCCCACGAGAAGGAGGCCCTGGGCTTCTACGTCAGCAGTCATCCCCTGGCCCGCCATGAGAAGCCCCTGAGGCGCTTCGCCTCGGTCACGACCGCCGGCCTTGCCAAGATGGAGCAGGACAGGGAGGTGATCCTGGGGGGCGTCATCTCCAAGTACAAGCGCACCACCGCTAAGCGCGGCAAGTCCGAGGGGGACCGGATGGCCATCCTCACCCTGGAGGATCTGGACGGCACCTGCGAGGCGGTGGTCTTCCCTGGGACCTATGCCGAGACCGCCCAATACCTGGGCGCGGACCGCCTGGTCTTCCTGCAGGGGAAGGTGGACCGCCGGCGCGAGGAGCCCAGCCTGAAGGTGAACGCCGTGGTGCCCATGGAGAAGGCCTTCGAGACCTTCACCAGCGGGGTGACGGTGCGTCCCCCGTCGGGAGCCGACGAGGCCTGGCTGCTGGAGCTGCGTCGGACCCTCCGCGAGCACGCCGGGGAATGCCCGGTCTACCTGGAGTTCGAGGGCCGTGCGGTCAGCGAACGGACGGTCATGGTGGGCAACGACCTCTTCGTGACGCCCTCCCGCCCCCTGGTGGAGGCCCTGGAGGCCCTGGCGGGGGAGGCCCGGGTGGTCCTGGCTGTCCGCCGCAGGATCGCCGAGCCGGCCCGGGGGAGCGCCCCCAAGGCGGCCGCGAGCAACATCCCGTTCTAGTTCCCCAGGGGTTAAAAGGAAAATCCCTCGGGCGCCTTCCGCTCTCGCGGCGCTGCCCGAAGGATTTCTATCGCCCGGCCCCTCGCGAGGGGCCCGGCAGTGGTTCTAGAAGTTGTTGATGCTCTTCGTCTTCTCGGAATCCGGATCCCCGGCACTGCCCGGGTTGACGTCCTGGCCCTGCAGCTGCTTGGTGGAGGCGCTGAAGAGCTCACGGATCTGGTTTCCGAAGATGCTCACCACGGCGATGGAGGCGATGGCCACCAGCGCCACGATGATGATGTACTCGGTCATCCCCTGGCCGGAGCGGCGGTGACGAATGGGCATGGGGTTGAGTCTCCTAAGCATGTCGAGAGGTAGTATACCGCAGGGGAAGGGGGGTGTCAACCCGCCTTGGTGACGCGTCCGGAGCGCAGACAGGCGGCGCAGACCCGGATCCTGCAGCGGCGACCTTCCACAACGGCATGTACCCGCTGGAGGTTAGGGCGAAAGCGGCGCTTGGAGATTCCCGTGGTCTTGAGGCCGATGCCCCCCGTGCGCTTCGGCAGACCGCGGCGGGCAATCTGGTTGCCGACGGCAGGGGACTTCTGGCAGATGAAACAGGACTGGGGCATGAGGCCGGGGATTATACGCCGAACTCGCCGGGTGAAAAGGACTTTCGTCCTGCTACACTGTAGGGATGCCTTCCCAGCCGCCCCTGGTCCTTGTGGCGGACGACGTTGCCTCCCTGCGCCTCCTCTATGCCACCCTGCTGACGGGCGAGGGGTACCGGGTCGTCGAGGCCCGGGACGGGGTGGAGGCCCTGGAGAGGATCCGGGCCGACCATCCCGCGCTCATGATCCTGGACATCTCGATGCCCCGCATGGACGGCATCCAGGTGCTGGAGGCCCTCCGGAAGTCGGGCAGCCGCATCCCGGCCCTGGTCATCACCGCCCACAAGGAGCGCGAGACCGTGCTGGCCGCGGCCCAGCAGGGCATCGTGTCCTACCTGACCAAGCCCATCAACATCTCGGAGTTCCGCGACCGGGTGCGCAAGACCCTGATCGAGCACGGGGCCCTGAAGGCAGGGAGCGCTTCGGGGAGCGGGGCCGGGGCCGCCCAGACCGCCCTGGATGCGGCGTCCCAGGAATGGCTGTCCAAGGCGCCGGCGGAAGGATGGACCCTCCAGCGCCTGGACGACTTCCTCCAGGCCGGGGAGGATCTCGGGGACCTGGTGGCCTCGATCGCCATCGCCGCCGACGGCGAGATGCCCCACGAGCCCAGCCGGGCGGAGCGCCTGGCCCAGATGCCCCCGGCCCTGGCCCTGGCCAAGCTGAGGATCGCGTTCCAGCGGGGGGACCCCCAGGTCCGCGGGGCGGTCCTCGACCTCCTGCCCGCGGGAGCCAAGGAGATCGACCGCGCGGGGGTGATCCGGGAGTTCATGGGGGAGTCCCACCCCCTGGTGCGGGCCAAGGTCCTTGCCGCCGCCGGTTCGCTGAAGGAGGTCGAGTCCGTCAAGCTCCTCCTGCCCCTGCTCGACGACCCGCGTCCGGAGGTCGTCCGGGGGATGCTGGACCTGCTCGACGGCTTCGGGTGGCTGAAGCTGTTCGAGCCCGTCCTGGAGTCCTATGCGCTTTCCCAGCGGGAAGTGCCCGAGGCGGTCTGCGAGCGGCTCCGGGGCCAGCCCTCGTCCCATATCCTGGACCGGATGCGGGGCGTCCTGCGGGGAGGGGATTCGGGGGTTCGCGCCGCGGCGGCCCGCTTGGCCTCCCGGCTGGGCTGGCCCGAGGCGCGCCGGATGACGGAGTCCGCCCTGTCCGATCCGGAGCCCCTGGTCCGCGCGGCGGCGGTGGAAGGCCTGCTCGCCTGCGGGGACCGGCGCGGGGCCGGCCTGGTCTTCGAGTTGGCGACGGATCCGGATCCCGCGGTGCTGAGGTCCCTGGCCCGCGCCGCCGAGGCGGCCTCCTTCCGCCCCGAGACCCGGCGCCTCCTCCAGCGGGCCGCGGAGTTGAGCGTCGAGGCCCGTGCCGCCCTCCCGGGCCTGCTGGCCCGCCTGGAGACCTCCCCTTCGGATCTGCCGGCCCTGCTCCTCCAGGACCTCCGCTCAGGGGAGGCCAGCCGGGCCGCCCTGGTCCGCCTGGCCGGGGTGCTGGGTTCCAAGGAGCCCCTGCCGCCGGGTCCCCTGGGGCCCGTCATGGCCAAGGCCTGGGCGGACCACCTGGCCGGGCTCCTGCTGAAGACGGAGGGGTCGTGACCCCACCGAGCGAGGACAGCACCGTCGTGCTCTCTTCCGGTCGGGGGCCGGGCCTGGTTTCCCGGGGGATCCAGGCGGGGACCCTGGACGGCCTCGTGAACCTGATCCTGGAGACGGCGGCCCTGAACGACGCGGGGGTCCTCATCTTCCGCGCCCTGAAGCGGATCGAGGACGTCTTCCCCAAGGCCGTCCGGGGGGCCCATATCGATCTTCAGGCCGGGGGGCGGCGCCTGCATGCCGGGTCCTGGGTCCGGGGCGGGGCGGCGGCCGGCCCCCTGCGGGAGGAGGCCCTGTCCCAGTTCACGGCCTCGGGCTGCGGCCTTCTCCTCCCGCTCCTGGAACCCGGGCCCGTCTCGGTGATCCTGGCGCCGATCCGGACGCGGGGACGCATCACGGGGGCCCTGTACCTGGAGTCCGCTCCCGGCGGGGAGCCCTTCACCGATGCCGACCTCCGCTTGGCCACGGCCGCGGCCATGGCCGTGACCGTCGGCCTGGACAACAGCCAGCTCTATTCGGAACTGCTGACCAGCCTGGAGTTCAACGAAGGCATCCTCCAGGGGCTGGGGAGCGGGCTGTTGGCGGTGGATGCCGCCGGCGTGGTCCGCAAGGTGAACGGGGTCGGGCTGGAGCTCCTGGGCCTGCATGCCGTGGACGTCCTGCGCCGCCCCCTGTCCGAGATCCCGGCCCTGGCGCCCCTGGTCCCCCTGGCCCGCAAGGTGCTCCAGACGGGGGAGCGCCTGGACCGCCAGGAGCTGGACCTGACGCGCAAGGAGGGCCAGACCCCCTTCGGCGTCACCCTGGTGCCGCTGAAGACCCCTTCGGGGAGCGTCGACGGGGTCATCGCGAATTTCCGGGACCTGACCCAGGTCCGCCGCCTGGCCGAGCTGGTGCGGCGCGGCCAGCGCCTGGCCGCACTGGGGGAGATGGCCGCCGGGGTGGCCCACGAGATCCGCAATCCCCTCAACTCCATCCGCGGGTTCGTGGAGATCATCCTCGAACGAACCCAGGGGGAGGACCGTCGCTACATGCAGATCGTCGTGGAGGAGGTGGAGCGCATCAATCATATCGTCGGGGGGATGCTGGATTTCGCCCGCCAGCAGGATTTCCCCCGGGTGCCCACCGACCTGTCCAAGGTGCTCCTGCGCGCCCAGGCCCTCGTCGCCGCCTCGGCCGAGCGCGCCCATGTGCGCCTCACGTCCCAGGTCCCCGAGACCTGCAGGGTCCTGGGGCATGCGGACAAGCTGGAGCAGGTCTTCCTGAACCTCCTGCAGAATGCGGTGGAGGCCATCGCCGGCGGCGGGGACGTCGCCCTTTCGGCGGCGCCCGCGTCCGAAGCCGGCGTGCCCGGGTGGACCGTGCGGGTGTCCGACACGGGGGCGGGGATCCCCCCGGAGGACCTGGAGAAGCTCTTCAGCCCCTTCTTCACCCGCAAGGAGAAGGGCACCGGCCTGGGCCTGGCCGTCTGCCACCGCATCGTCGAGGCCCACGGGGGCCGCATCGAGGTGGAGAGCCGGCCCGGCCAGGGGACCGTCTTCTCCGTCTGGCTTCCCGGGGTGCCGTCGTGATCGCGCCGCCCAAGTGGCTCTCCGGCATCTTCAACCGGTGGCTGACCGCCCCCGTCGCCCGGTACGAGCTGAGGATCCCCAACGACCTCCAGAACCTGAGGAAGTACATCCAGAAGGGGGACGTGATCCTGGTCGAGGGGGACCAGCGCGTCAGCCAGATCGTCAAGTACCTGACCCAGTCCTGCTGGTCCCATGCCTGTCTCTACATCGGTGACGAGATCCTGAGCCATCCCGGCCCGTTTAGGGACCTGGCGGTCCAGAAGCACGGCGAGGCCGCCTGCCGCCACCTCTTCGTCGAGGCCACCATCGAGGAGGGGGTCGTGGCCTCTCCCCTGGACAAGTACATCAACCTGAACATCCGGATCTGCCGCCCCTTCCGGATCGAGCCGGAGGACCTCCAGGTCGTGATCGACACCGCCGTCGACCACCTCGGCTTCCGCTACGACATGGGCAACCTCTTCGACCTGGCGCGCTACCTCCTGCCGGTCAAGCTCGTGCCGTCGAGGCTCGGCCGCAAGGCCCTGACCTTCGGCTCCGGGGAGCCCACCGAGACCATCTGCTCGGCCATGATCGCCAAGGCCTTCCAGAAGGCCCGCTTCCCCATCCTCCCGCACGTGTCGGACGTGAAGGCCGACGACTCCATCCTGGGGCGCTTCTTCGAGGAGGGCGACCGTGCCCTCCGCCAGGTCTTCTCCCTGAACGACCCGACCCTGGTGGTCCCGCGGGACTACGATCTCTCCCCGTACTTCCAGGTGGTCAAGTTCAACATGATCGAGGGCAAGCTCTTCCAGTACAAGAACCTCGTCTGGCAGGACCAGGTCGAGAAGGCGCGGCGCGAGGCCGAGGCCCAGAAGGGCCAGATCCCGCACTCGGACTAGCGGCAGGCCCGGCAGGCCCCTACACTTCCCGCCATGGCCACCGACGCGGAGATCCTGGACGAGTTCCACAAGGCGATGACGCCGGGGCTCTCACCGGTGGCCCTGGAGGCGGTCAAGACCCGCTTCCTGGGGCGCAGCGGGCTCCTCAAGGCCTACATGGAGGAGATCCGCAAGGCCGAGCCGGGCCGGAAGGCTGAGCTGGGCCTCAAGGCGAACGCGCTCAAGCAGAAGATGGAGTCGGCGCTGGCGGAAGCCAGGTCCGGGCTGGGCGCTCCCGTCGCCAAGACGAAACCCGGCGAGGACCTCACCCTGCCCGGCACCGGCATCCCGCCCGGGACCCGGCATCCGATCACCCAGGTCCAGGATGAGATCGTCGACATCTTCGCCCGCATGGGCTTCTCGGCCGCGGGGACCCTTCCGTCCGAAGGCCCCGAGATCGAGACCGAGGAGTTCAACTTCGAGGCCCTGAACATCCCCCTGGACCACGCGGCGCGGGATCCCTTCGACACGTTCTATGTCGGGGAGAAGAAGGTCCTTCGCAGCCACACCACCCCGGTCCAGGCCCGCCACATGCTGGTCAACGACCCCCCGGTCCGCATCGTGATGCCGGGGCGGGTCTTCCGCCCGGACACCATCGACGCCCGCCACCACAACGTCTTCCACCAGGTGGACGGGCTGGCGGTGGAGGCGGGCATCACCTTCGCCGACCTGAAGGGCGTGATGGAGACCTTCGTGAAGGCCTGCTTCGGGCCCTCGCGGCGGATGCGCCTGCGCCCCTCCTTCTTCCCCTTCACGGAGCCCTCGGCGGAAGTGGACATGAGCTGCATCTGCGACGCCAAGGGCTGCGCGTTCTGCTCGGGCCGGGGCTGGATCGAGATCCTGGGCTGCGGGCTGGTGCACGAGAACGTCTTCGGCTGGGTGGACGCCCGGCGGGAGAAGTCGGGCAAGCCGAGGGCCTATGACCCGGAGAAGGTCTCGGGCTTCGCCTGGGGGATGGGGGTGGAGCGCATCGCCTCGCTCAAGTACGGCATCCCCGACATCCGGCTCTACTACCAGAACGACCTGAGGTTCCTGAGGCAGTTTTGAAGACGGAGGCACTGACCCCGGCGTTGCTCCATCGCAGGATCGTTGCTTCCCTCCCGAAGCTAAGGGGGCTCCTTGACGAGTGCGACTGCCACTGGGGTTGCGAGGACAGTGTCTACCGCTTCTATCATCAGAGTTTCAAGGTCTACGCTCTCCAGGAGATGACGGGAAGGATCGTCGATCAACTCCAGGCCTTGGTTCCCGGCCATCCCCTGAACGCCTGGTTCCTGGCCATCATCGGTGATGGGACGAACCGGAAGTTCACTCCGCGGGTCAACCGGAGATGGCTTGTCGAGACGCGCCCGATCCTGGAGGCTTTCTTCCACGCCCAGTATTTTCTGGAGGTGGCGGTCAAATACGGCAAAGGACGAAACCCGCCGCTGTCCGGGATGCCCAGCGGCTGGGCGACTCTGCTCTATCTCTATGGCATCCGGTGAACGCAGGACCAGGAGGTATCCGCATGCAGAAGGTCAACCTGAAGCAGAAGTTCGACCGGATCACGGAGTACTGGAAGCCTTATGTCGCCGGGGAGCTGAACGGCCAGCACGTGAAGCTGGACAAGCTTAAGGGCGAGTTCGTCTGGCACAGCCATGCGAACGAGGACGAGATGTTCCTGGTGGTGAAGGGGCGCTTCCGGATGGCCCTGCGCACGGGGGACATCGACCTGGAGGAGGGGGAGTTCATCGTGATCCCCAAGGGCGTGGAGCACAAGCCGGTGGCTGATCAGGAGTGCTGGATCCTGCTCTTCGAGCCGGCGACGACCCTGAACACGGGGAACGTCGAGAACGAGAGGACGCTCAAGACGCTGGAGAGAATCTAGGGTTTCGCGCTGATTCCGAGGCCAAGCTTCCAACTTAGAAATATCGCAACCGCGGAGGGCAGGATTAGCAAGACGGTTCCTGCCAACAGGATGCTCCCCCACATTTTCCTGGCGAGGGATTGGTGTAACTCTTTTTGCGCTTCCTCATGCATGTCCGCAGGAATGAACCCGGTTTGATTCAATCTCCAAACCGTGTGGGCTAACAGCAGAAGGCCGAGCATTCCGTACCCCCAGAGGACGAGCATGAAGATCTCGTAGGCTGTGCCTTCAACGAGAGAGCCTTTATGCTTTTGGCAGAATTGATAGTGAAGTGTCAGTATTTCGCATGCTGATGCCAGGAGCAGGAGTATGCCGATCCAGAACAAGGCTCCGACTGGCTTGTTTCGTTTGGGCGGTAGGCATAGGCCCACAAGGCCAAGCGCGATAGGAGACAGAATGATGAAATTGCTGTAGGAAAGGTAACTACCCAACACGGACGTCCTGCCTCCCCTTCACGACCTCGCCGACCACCCGGGCCTTCAGGCCCTTCGCCTTCAGGAAGCGGCAAACCCCGCTCCAGGCCGAGGGCTTTACCGCCATCGCCATCCCCAGCCCGCAGTTGAAGGTCTTGAGCATCTCGTGGTCGCTGACGTTCCCGAGGCGCTGGATCAGGTCGAAGACCGGCTGGCGCTCCCAGGCCGCGGGATCCAGGCGGATGGAGCATCCCTTCGGGAGCATCCGGGGCAGGTTCTCCAGGATCCCGCCCCCGGTGACATTGGCCAGGCCGTGGACCGAGGCGCCCAGCGGGCTCTTCATCAGCGCGACGACCGGGCGGACATAGATCCGCGTCGGGCGGAGCAGTTCCTCCGCCAGCGTGCAGCCCAGCTCGGGCACCCGGCGGGAGAGGGGGATGCGGGCCCTTTCCAGGAGGACCTTGCGGGCCAGCGAATAGCCGTTCGAGTGGAGTCCGGAAGCCGGGAAGCCGATCACCACGTCCCCGGGCCTGACTCCGGCAGGAAGGAGCTTCTTCCGATCGGCCATCCCCAGCGCCATCCCGGCCAGGTCGTATTCACCCTTCGGGTAGAAGCCCGGCATCTGGGCCGTCTCCCCGCCGACCAGGGAGCAGTGCGCCTGGCGGCATCCCTCGATGACCCCGGAGATGATCTCCCGGGTGAGCGGCTTCTCCACCTTCGACGTCGCGATGTAGTCCAGGAAGAGGAAGGGTTCCGCCCCCTGGCAGAGGATGTCGTTCACCGACATGGCCACCAGGTCGATGCCCACGGTGTCGTGCTTCCCGGCGGCGAAGGCGACCTTGAGCTTGGTCCCGACCCCGTCGGTGCCGGCGACCAGCACCGGGTCCTTCATCCGGCCGAACTCCTTCTTCAGCGCATAGAGCCCGCCGAAGCCCCAGGGAAGGTCCAGGACCCCGGGCCGGTACGTGGCCTTCATGCGGCGGATGATGTCCGCCTTGGCCCGGTCGGCCCGGGCGGTGTCCACGCCCGATCCGGCGTAGGTGAGCGCCTTGGCCATCCTCAGAGCCCGAGGCGCCGGTAGACGGCCGGCAGGCGGGCCAGGTAGGGCTTCAGGTCGAAGCAGGCATCCAGTTTCGCGCCTTTCAGGTGCTTGGCCACCTCGGGTGCGGCGTGGAGCCGGGTCTTCAGGTCGTTCCCGCCGGCCCATGCCGCCAGGGCGTGGCGCTGGACGGTCTCGTAGGCCTGGGTCCTCGGCATCCCGGCATCGATCAGGGCCAGCAGGACCCGCTGGGAGAAGAGGCACCCGCGGCTCAGCTCCAGGTTCTTCAGCATCCGCTTCGGGTAGACGACCAGGCGCTCGAAGAGCTTGCAGGACTCCGAGAGCATGAAGTCCAGGGCCAGGCAGGCGTCGGCCAGGGCCACCCGCTCCGCGGAGGAATGGGAGATGTCCCGCTCGTGCCAGAGGGCCACGTTGTCGAAGCCCACCATGGCGTAGCCGCGCAGGAGGCGGGCCATCCCGCAGATGCGCTCGGAGGCCACGGGGTTGCGCTTGTGCGGCATGGCCGAGGAGCCCTTCTGGGTGGGGGAGAAGTACTCCTCCGCCTCCAGGACTTCCGTCCGCTGGAGATGGCGCACTTCCATGGCCATGCGCTCCAGAGAGGCTCCGGCCACGGCCAGCAGGGCCAGGAACTCCGCGTGGTGGTCCCTCGGGACGACCTGGGTGGAGTGCTCGGCCGCGCGGATGCCCAGCCTGCGGCAGACGTAGGCTTCCACCCGGGGATCGAGATGCACGTAGGTCCCGACGGCCCCGGAGATCTTGCCGACGGCGGCCTGGGCCCGGGCCTGCCTCAGGCGCGTGGTCGTCCGCTTGGCCTCGGCGTAGAGGCCGGCCATCTTCCAGCCGAAGGTGACGGGCTCGGCGTGGATGCCGTGGGAGCGGCCGATGGTGGGGGTGTCGCGGAAGCGCCGGGCCAGGGAGGCCAGGGCCTTTTCCAGCCGCTTCGCCTTGGGGAGAAGCAGATCCACGGCGGCCACGCACTGCATCGAG
>JAHFOU010000051.1 GCA_023261525.1 Planctomycetota bacterium
GGTTGAGGTCGGTCAGCACCTTGCGGAGCATGTAGACGCGGGCCAGCTCGTCCGGGTGCATGAGCAGCTCTTCCTTTCTCGTCCCGGAGCGGTTCACGTCGATGGTCGGGAAGATGCGCCGCTCCATCAGGCGCCGGTCCAGGTGCAGCTCCATGTTGCCCGTGCCCTTGAACTCCTCGTAGATGATGTCGTCCATCTTCGAGCCCGTGTCCGTCAGCGCGGTCGCCAGGATGGTCAGCGAGCCGCCCTCCTCGAGCAGGCGGGCGCCGCCGAAGAAGCGCTTGGGCTTCTGCAGGGCCCCGGCGTCGATGCCGCCCGACAGGATCTTGCCCGAATGCGGCGCCTCCGTGTTGTACGCCCGGCCCAGGCGGGTGATGGAGTCCAGCAGGATGACCACGTCCCGGCCGCTCTCGACCAGGCGCTTGGCCTTCTCGATCACCATCTCCGCCACCTGGATGTGGCGCTCCGCCGGTTCGTCGAAGGTGGAGGCGACGACCTCGCCCTTCACGTTGCGCTCCATGTCCGTGACCTCCTCCGGCCGCTCGTCGATGAGCAGGACGATGAGGTAGATCTCCGGGTGGTTCTTGGTCAGCGCGTTGGCGATCTTCTGCAGGAGGACGGTCTTGCCGGTGTAGGGCGGGGCCACGATGAGGCCGCGCTGGCCCTTGCCGACGGGGGTCAGGATGTCCATGACCCGCATCTCCATCTCCGTCGGGGTGGTCTCCAGGTAGTAGCGCTTGTTCGGGTGGACGGGCGTCAGGTCGTCGAAGTGGATGCGGGCCAGCTTGAAGGGGTCGTGGCCGTTCACCTGGTCGACGCGCTGGAGGGAGAAGTAGCGTTCGCCCTCCTTGGGCTGGCGCATCTGGCCCAGTACGGTGTGCCCGGTCTTCAGGCCGAATCGGCGCACCTGGGACGGGGAGACGTAGACGTCGTCCGGGGAGGCCAGGTAGTCATAGACCTGGCTGCGCAGGAAGCCGTAGCCCTCCTGCATGCACTCGATCACGCCCTCGGCGTAGAGCGCGGAGTTCTGGCTCATGCGCTTCTGGATGATCTTGAGGATGATGGCCTGCTTCTTGAGGCCTCCGCACTCGGTCTCCGGGATGCCCGCCGTCTGGGCCTCCTGCAGGAGCTGGGCGGCCGTCATGCGCTGGAGGTCGGAGATGCGCACCCCTTCGCCCGGGGCGGGCGGGGCCGGGGCGTCGCCGACGGACTGCGGCGGGGGGGAGGACGGGGACGAGGAGGCCGAGGGCAGGGAGGGGTCCCCCGCGCGAAAGGGCTGCTCGTCGGAATCGTGGTGGCGGGGGCGGTGGTCTCCACGGTGTGGAGGGCGGGGCGTCATCGGGGGTCTCCTTCTTGGTTTCGGATGTGGCGGTCCCAGAACTCTCGTACCTGTCGTCTCGTCAATTCCAGATCGTCGTCATTTCGGATCACGGCATGGGCCTGGGCGCGCTTGGCGGCCAGGTCGGCCTGGAAGGCCTGGCGGCGGGCGGCCTCGGCGGGCTCCCAGCCCCGGTTCCGTTGCAGGCGGGCCCTCCGCGTGTCCTCGGAAGCCTCCACGAAGAGGAGGACGTCGCAGTGCGGCGCCAGCCCGGCTTCCCACAAAAGGGGAATGTCCAGGACCAGGGCCGACGCGGCCTTGGCCTTCTCGGCGGCCAGCCAGGCGTCCCGGATCCGTCCGACCCTGGGGTGGAGGATGGCCTCCAGGCCCTTGAGGGCCTGGGGATCGGAGAAGACCTTCTCGGAGACCTTCGTCCGGTCCACGGCCCCGCCGGGACCGAGGATGCCGGGCCCCAGGAGGGCCGCGGCCTCGCGGAGGACCTCGGGATCCTGCCAGGCCTGGCGCACCGCGGCGTCCGCGTCGTGCACGGAGGCGCCCAGGTCGCCCAGCAGGCCCGCCACGGTGGACTTGCCCGCCCCGACCCCGCCGAGAAGCCCGATCACCTTCGTCATCCCGCGGCCCCCCAGGTCTCCCCGGAGGAGGTGTTCACGACCAGGGGGACGTCGAGGCGCATGGCCGAGGTCATGGCCTCGACGACGAGCCTGGCCGTCTCCGTCTCGGCCTTGCGCGGCACGTTGAGGACCAGCTCGTCATGGATCTGCAGGAGGATGCGGGCCGGCGAGGCGGCCCCGGCCAGGGCCCGGTCCACCCGGATCATGGCGATCTTCATGAGGTCGGCGGCGGTGCCCTGGATCACGGTGTTCACGGCCACCCGCTCGGCGGCCATGCGCTGGGCCGGGTTGGGCGAGGTCAGGAAGGGCACCGGGCGGCGGCGCCCCGAGAGGGTCTTCACGTAACCGTCCTTGCGTGCTTGCTCGATCGTGCGGGAGAGGAAGGCCTTCACGCCGGAGAACTCCCGGAAGTAGGCGTCGATGAAGGCCTGGGCCTCCTTCACGGTCTTCTTGAGGTCCCTTGCTAGGGTGAAGGCCGTCTTGCCGTAGATCACGCTGAAGTTGACGGTCTTGGCGAAGTTCCGCATGACGTCGGTGACCTCCCCGAGGGGTACGCCGTGGATGCGGGCCGCCACGGCCGCGTGGATGTCCTCCCCCTTGGAGAAGGCCTGGCGCAGGACCTGGTCGCCGGAGACATGGGCCAGCACCCTCAGCTCGATCTGGGAGTAGTCGGCCGCCAGCAGGACGTCCCCGGGGCGGTGGGGCCGGAAGGCCTCCCGGATGCTCCGCCCGATCTCGGTGCGGATGGGGATGTTCTGGAGGTTGGGGCGGGTGGAGGAGAGGCGCCCGGTGGCCGCCACGGCCTGGTTGAAGGTGGTATGGAGGCGCCCGTCCTCGCCGACGAGCTCGGGCAGGGCATCCACATAGGTGTTCTTGAGCTTGTCCAGCTGGCGGTATTCCAGGATCAGGGCCGGCAGGGTGTGGACGGAAGCCAGGTCCTCCAGGACCTCGGCGTCGGTGGAGTAGCCGGTCTTGCCCTTGCGGCCATGGGGAAGCTTCAGCTCCTCGAAGAGGACCTGGGCCAGCTGCTTGGGGGAGCCGATGGTGAAGGGATGCCCGGCCTCGGCGTGGATGCGGGTCTCGAGCTCGGCCAGGCGCTTGCCGAGCTCGGCCGAGACCTTGGCCAGGACCTTGTTGTCCAGGGCGATGCCTTCCAATTCCATGCCCACGAGGATGGGCAGGAGGGGGAGCTCGATCTCCTCCATCAGGTGACCGAGCTTCTGCTCGTTCAGGGCGGTCTTCAGGAGGGGCGCGAGATCCCGGGCGGCCAGGGCGCGTGCGGCCGCGCGCCCGGCGAGGTGCTCGGGAGGCTCGGGCTCGGCGGCCTTGCCGCGCTTGGCCGCCGGAGCCAGGGGAAGCTCCCGGCCCAGGCGCTCCCGGGCCAGGTCCTCCAGGCGGTTGGCGGATTCGGGATGGAGGAGGTAGGCGGCCAGGAGGGTGTCGAAGGCGGGGCGGGGCGTTTCCGCCAGGCCCGCGCGGCGCAGGGCGATCAACGCCCCTTTCAGGTCATGGCCGACCAGGACGGTCTTTTCCCAGGAGGCCGCGGCCAGGGCCTGGGGGGAGCAGAGCAGGGGATCGCCTTTCTCCGGCGCGAGGATGAAGTCTCCGGCATCCGGGAGGGCGGCCTCCAAGGCCCAGGTTCCGGTCAGGGGTGGCGCCTTCTGGACGCGGCGGACGGCGGGGATCTCGGCGGCGGCTCCCGCGGCGGGCGCGTCCTCTCCGGCAGGATCCAGCTCGGACAGGAAACGCTGGAAGCCCAGGGACTTCATCAGCTCCGCGCCATCCGGGGAGAGCCCGGAGGGCAGGGGGCAGGCGTCCAGGTCCAGGGACACGGGGGCCTGGCGGTCGATGACGGCCAGGGCGAGGCTGGAGAGCGCCGACTCCCGCCCGGCCTCCAGGGCCTCGGCCACCTTGGGCGTGGCATGGGCGGTCGGATCCTTCAGGAGGGCCTGGAGGCTCCCGGCCGAGGCCAGGAGCTTCTGGGCCGTCTTGGCCCCGATCCCGTCCACGCCGGGGATGTTGTCCGAGCTGTCCCCGGTGAGGGCCAGGAAGTCGGGCACCTGGGCGGGCGTGAGGCCCTTGTCGGCCATCAGCTCGGCCGGGCCGATGCGGGCATTCTTGCGGGGGTCGAAGACGGAGACCTTGTCGGAAAGGAGCTGGCCGGCATCCTTGTCGCTGGTGACCAGGCTGACCCGCCAGCCCTTGGCCTCGGCCCGGGCGGAGAGGGTGCCCAGGAGGTCGTCGGCCTCATAGCCCTTGAGCTCGGTCTGGACGATGCCCAGGGCCTTCAGGACCCCCTTCAGGAGCTCGATCTGGGTGTGCAGCCCTTCTGGCGTGGGAGCCCTCTGGATCTTGTATTCCTTGAAGGAGAGGTGCCGGAAGGTGGGGCCGGGGGCGTCGAAGGTGACGACGAAGCGGTCGGGCTTGAGCTGGCGCATCAGCTTGAAGAGGGTGGAGAGCACCCCGTAGGGCACCTGGGTGGCGCGGCCGTCGGGGGAGGACATGGGTGGCAGGGCGTAGAACGCCTGGTAGCAGAGGGCATGTCCGTCCACGAGGATAAGGTGGGGTGAATCCGTCACGTCTCTGTTGGCCTGAGGGGATTTCGGGAGAATGCGCCTGGATGTCGGCGCCGGAACGAGGGCCTAGGATAGTCCCCGGGGGCGGGGAGTCAAGCCCTAGCCGTAGCCCCGGCGCTGGCGGCGCTGCTCGAGGGCATCCGTCCCGGCCGGCTTTTCCTCTAGGGCGGGCACCAGGGGGGCGATGGTCTTGCAGACGGCCTCCAGGAGGTCCTGGTCCAGGCGGTCGAAGCCCTTGGGCTTGCTGGAGCAGATGTCCAGGACGGCGACGACCCGGCCCTGGAGGAAGACGGGCAGGATGATCTCGGACTTGATGGGGATCTCGATGTGCTCGTAACGGCTGCCGCCGGCGTCCGGGAGGATCTGGGGGCGTCGGGACCGCACGGCCCAGCCCAGGAGGCCCTCCAGCGGCTCGCTGGGCTCGGGGGGGATGGCGTCGGCGCCGCGGTGGAAGGCCAGGAAGAGGCTGCGGGGCCGCTTCAGGTAGAGCCCGGTCCAGGTGTAGTGGGGGAAGGTGTCGTGGACGAGGTTGAGGGCGTGGCGGCAGGCGTCCGCCCGGTCTCGGGCGGACTCGGAGATGGCCCGGACCTTCTCCAGGAGGTAGCCGTCGCTGAACTTGGTGCGGCGGATCACGGTCATGGGGGAATCCTAGCCCGGCTGGGAGGAGAGGGCAAATCGGGGGTTGACAGGGTGATCGTTAGTGATAGTATTTGATTTGTAATGATTCATTTTGGTCTTCAGGAGGACGCGGCATGACGGTCGACGAAGCGATCTCGGAGGAGAAGCGCTGGTACACGGTCCGGGAGGCGGCGGAGTACCTGGACGTCAGCGAGCCGACCCTCTTCCGCTGGATGAAGGCGGGGACCCTGTCCTTCCACAAGGTGGGGGGCTCGACGCGCTTCACCCGGCAGGGGCTGGATGCGGTGGTGGAGAAGACGACGGGGGAGCGGGAGGCCCAGGCGGCACTGGGCCGTTGCGCCTCCTGCGGGAACAACGAGATGGTGGAAGGTCGGTTGCAGGGCACTGGCAAACTCTACTTCAAGCCGACGAAGACGAAGTTCTGGGTGCTGGCGGAGAGCCTGGTGGAGATGCAGGCCAGGGTCTGCCCGGCCTGCGGGCACGTGCAGATGCACGCGGACACGGAGAAACTGGGCAGGCTGAGGCCGAAGGGGGGGAAGACGTCATGATGCCGCTGCTCGCGGACTGGGTCGGGCGCCTGCTCTGCGTGGCCATGATGACCTGGGCGCGCTGGAGGGCGGGGCGGTGACGTTCTGGATCGTGGTCTCGGTGTTCGTGGCAGGCGGTATCACTGTCATCGTTTGTTTCCTGATGAACGCACTCCAATCCATGGCTTGTCGCGCTTCCAAAGACCTGGCAGGGATAGGTCCTCTCACCCTGCCTCAGCTTCTGTTCATCCCTTTCGTGTCTCCCGTAGAAGATCTATTTGGAATGTTGCCGAGACTTCCTCGGGGTTTCGTGTGGACGTTTTGGTTGCTAGGAGCCTCACTCAGCACCTTGCCCGTGGCCGTGTCCCTTCTAGAGGGGCAACGCATCGGAGAGGAGCAGCTCGTCTGGTCTCTGGTTCTGGCAGGAATCCTATGCGGAGGTTGGGCCGTCCTGGCCTGGGCATCCAAGGTGAGGTCTTCCTGGCCTGCGTTCCTCTGGACATTGCTGTCGCTAGGCGCGTTATTCGTGACTTCCGAAGGCTCTTATCAAAGGACGAGGGCCCAGAGAATGGGTGCCAAGGTATGTGGCATCAACAACCTCAAACAGATCGGTTTGGCCCTTCGCCTCTACGAGGATCGGGAGGGGAAGTTCCCTCCTTATGACGGCGACCGCTTTCTCGCCAAGCTCTATCTCAGCGGCGATGTGCCGGACCTCAAGCTTTTCAGGCCCAAGGGGGCTCCAGTTCCGATCGAGGGCGAGGTGAGGGGCCTGCTTCCCGGCTGCATCCCGGGGATGGCCGCCTACCGGAATGCGACCTCCTGCCTTACGGAATGGTCCAATCCCAGCGTCTGCGCCATTGCCTGCGACACGATGCCCGATGGGAAGGGCCCTTACGGCGGAGGGCATGTTCGCATCGTCCTCTACCAGGATGGCTCGGTCAGATCCCAGACAGATCTCACCATCGGCTCCACGAACGGCGATCCGGGCGGTCCGAAGGACCTCTCGATCTTGCAGACGAACTGACGAGGAGGAAGGCATGAAACGGATCACGATCGCGCTGGGATGCGTCCTCCTCCTCGTCCTGGCATTGGTGTTTTCAGGGACGCTCCCGGTCCGCTGGATGGGCGGCTACAGCTGCACCGAGATCTGCCCGGATTGCGGGATGACCCGCGGGGTCGAGGGGTATTGGGCCTTCTCTCCCGCGTGGAACCTGAGTTCCGAAAAGGCCCCGCCTACGGCGACCCTGGTCTCCCTCCAGTTGGGCGCCTGGGGGAGCGCCTCGAATCCACACCACGTCTGGAGGCCTTACTCCGGGCAGATCACGTACCAGGGGGGGAACGGGGCTCACCCCTTCGGTGCCGGGCAGAAGGGCAAGGCCCACTTGGTTCTCCCGCAGGAGCTGGCGTTGGGTAAGCTGGATCCGGTCCTGGCCATGCAGGTGGTCCGGGCGCGTCTGGCCCGCGAGGAGTATGACCAAGGGGAAATCCCGTCCTGGTTCCAGGCCCGTGGCTGGCCGCCCCCGACCGCCGAGGAGGCCCGGGGATGGTGGGCGGCGAACCGCCCGGGGCCGTCATGAGGGAACCCAGACCTCCCGGCTGGGGATGGGCGTTCTGGGGGATGGGCCTGCTCACCTTCCTCCTCGCCCTGACGGTGGTTCCCTTGAATGCCGGATGGCCTCCCGGGCCGCTGGACCTGGCGCATGCGGCCTTGATCGCCGGGCCTTTTCTCCTGATCTGCGCCCTGCTGTCCTGGCAGAGGGTATGGCGTCCGGTCCCCTCGCTCCTGCTGATGCTCCTGGTTCTTGCCGTGGGGTTTCTCTTCATGCCGATCTCCTTCTCCAGAACGACGATGTGGAGGGCATGTCGGAACCACCTGTACAACCTCACCGTGCTGCTGAAGGGGCACCGGGAACGGACCGGGTCCGAGGCTGAGATCCTGGACGGCGAAGCCTTTCATCGCCTTTGGCGATCCGGCGAGGTGAAGGCCGCCGGGGATTTCCGATGCCCGGCCTGTGACCGGGCGCGGAGGAATCCCTGGAAATCCATCCCGGACAGGATCGATTCCCAGATCGGCGGGCCGGTGGATTATGTGATCAATCCCCTTCTGGCCGGATGGGATTCCCGACGCCTGGCGGAGGTGGACCGCAGCAAGGTCCCTTGGATCTGGGACGCTGTCTGCACCGACCATGGAGGGCGTTCAGGGAAGGATACTTGGGGCTTCGGGAGTAGGGCGGATTCCCGATGCGTCCTCTTCCTGGACGGGCACTTCGAGGTGCTGGTCGAGGCCGATTTCCGGAAGCTGATGAAGGAGCGTCAGGTCCCCTAGTCGCTTGGATCCGAGGTGGCCGCCACCACGAAGAGGATCCCCGCCGTCTCCCGCTCCAGCTTCAGGCGCAGGAGGCCCCGCGTCCCGGGGGAAAGCTCCTCCCAGGCCGTCCTCGGTATCACCACCAGCCTCCGGCCCTCACCCAAGGCCTCCAGCAGGTATTTCTCCTCCGTGAAACAGCGCAGGCGCTGGCCCAGGGCGAAACAGAAGGCCCCCTGCTGGTTCTCCGAGAGGCGGTAGCCGATCATCACCCGCCCTTCCGAGCGGGCCTTCATCCCCGCCGCCAGGGGCGCGAAGGACTCCGTGCGGTCCAGGACCGCCCCCGCCCTCTGCCCCACGACCATCCAGCCCGCGATCACGGCGATGCCCAGAAGCGGCACGAGGATGCGGCGCAGGACCTCGCGCCGTTCCAGGAACGCCTGTCCCCAGGCGGCCACCAGGACGGCCGCGGGCGCCACGCAGGGGACCAGGTAGATGGCCCGCTTGGCGCTGGGCAGGCTGAGCAGGAACACGCTTCCCAGGATCCAGCCCGTGCAGAGGGCGGCCAAGGGTTCCCTCCGGCGCTTCCAGGCCCAGGGCAGGGCGAAGAGCAGGCCCACCGAGGCCGGGGCGGCATAGAGGAAGAGGCGGGGGAGGTAGTACCAGGCCGGCTGGGCATGCCCGTAGGAGCCGCCCCGGGTCCGGTCCAGCATCTGGCCCCAGAGCACCTCGCGCACGGCTTCATGGGCGCCCGTCGACGCCCTCGGATGCCCGGCCAGGCGGGAGATCTCCTCCTGCCAGAGGTCCCCCTGGTGCTCGTGGGACCAGAGCAGGGCCGGCCAGGGGAGGACGGTCCCCAGGAAGACGAGAAGAGGCAGGGGAGAGAGCAGGGACTTCAGGGGTTTGAGGTCCCGCCGCATCGCACAGCAGGCCAGGATGGAGACGCCGACCAGCATCGGCCCCAGGTGGGCCTTGGCCAGGAAGGACAGGCCCGCCGCGAAGGCGCAGAGCACGTCCCAGACGGCGGTCCGGCGGCTCTCCATCAGATGGCCTAGCGCGAAACAGGTCAGGGACGCCGTGACCAGGAAGGCGAAGAGGGCATCCACCATGGCCGCGTGCGAGGCGTTCAGGAGCTCGGCCGAGGTCCAGGCCAGGAAGGCCGCCGCCCAGGGCGTTCCGCCCAGGCGCCGGGCCAGGAGCCAGGCCAGCAGGCCGATCCCAAGGCCGGCCAGGGCGGACGGCAGGCGGGCCAGGCCCGGCGTCGCCTTTCCCGCGGCCTGGAAGGCCAGGGCCGCGGCCCAGTGGTACAGGGGAGGCTTCTCCAGCCAGCGTCCGCCGTTCAGTTGAGGGACAGCCCGGCCTTCCCGCACGGCGTACTCCCGGGCGATCTCGGCCTCGCGGGGCTCGTCCGGGAGCCTCAGGTCATGGTCGAAGAGGCCCAGGAACTGCAGGGAGGCGGCCAGGACGGCCAGCAGGATCCCGAGACGGGCCTTCATGGTGGCTCTCACCATAGCGCGGGCCGTCGTCCTCTGCTACAAGATCCGGCATGCTCCGCCGTGTCCTCCTTGCCTCCCTGACGCTTCCCGCCCTCCTCCTCGCCGCCCCGCTGAAGGTGGGCAAGCTGGACGAGCCGCCGAAGGAGGTCACCTGCAAGGCCGCGGCGGGGTTCCGCGGCTGCTATCGCCCCGGGGGCTGGGTCGCCGTCCGCCTCCGCCTGGAGAACACCACGGACGACGACGCGATGCTGAGGCCCTCGGCCGTCCTGCCACTGGGCGAGGACTGGGCCTCGACGGCCTTCGAAGGGGCTCCCGTGGACCTTCCGCACGGCGCCCTCAAGACGGGAACGCTCTACGTGCACCCGGTCGAGGCCCTGGACGCGGTCCAGGTGCATTGCCTCAGCCCCCATGGCCTGACGGTCTGCGCCGCGATGGCTCCGATGACCGCGGTGGCGCCGGGCCGGGCCTTCCTGGTCCTGACCGGTCCCTGCGGCCTCAGCGCCCTGGCCGCCCGCCAGTCCGCCGATGCGGCGGTCCAGGTGGACCCCAAGGATCTTCCCGAACGTCCGGAAGGCTATGACGGGGTGGATTGGGCCGTCCTGCGCGGGGCCGAGTGGGCTTCGGACCCGGTCTGCTTGGAGGCCCTCACCCGCTGGCTGGAGGGCGGAGGCCGCCTGGCCGTCTCCGGCGCCGAGGCCCTGAGGGCCCTGGCCGCTTCCTCCTTGGGGAGGCGCCTGGGGGTCTCCTTGGGGGAGCCGGGTCCGGTGGCTTCGATCGGGGGGCTGAGGACCCTGGCCGGGGAGGACCTGAAGCTCCCCTCGGGTGGCGCGCTCTGCGAAAGCATCGTCTGTCCCCGGGCGGGCGCGGTGCCCGGCACGGAGGGGCTGGTCATCCGCGCGGGCCTGGGCGCCGGGGAGGTCCTGCTCTTTGCGCTGGATCCCGAGGTCTTCCGAGGCCAGCCGGGCTACTGGGGCCTCTGGGCCAGGACCCTGGGCCTTCCGGCCAAGCCTCCGCCGGAGGACTCCGGGAGCTTCCCGGTCACCACGCCCCCCTGGCCTGGGCCCGGGACGTCCTGGCCTCCGCCCTCTACCACAAGGAGC
>JAHFOU010000358.1 GCA_023261525.1 Planctomycetota bacterium
CCGCTCCAGACGCGCCATCGTCACGAAGGACACCCCAAGCACCACGAGGACGCCCAGCACCCCGATGACCACCAGGAGGGCGAGGCCGCGGCGGGAGGATCTCACGGAGCCCCCCAGCTCAGCACGCGGGGGCCTGAGGCCCCCTGCCAGGCGAAGGTGATGTCGTCGAACCAGGGGGTCTCCAGGACCGGATCGCTCGGGGTGATCCCCTCGGTCCTGAAGCGGACCCGGTAGCGGAAGGAAGGGAGCGGAAGCCCGATGGAGGCCCCCTGGCCAAGGGTCTTGAGCGCAGCCCCCTGCAACACGGCGCCCGGAGGCAGGAGGTCGAGTTCCAGGCGGGCCAGGGCCAGCGTGGGATCGACCTTGCGGGCGGGGTAGCCCCAGGGGGCGCTCACCGCCTCCTGGCGGCTCTCCCGGGGAAGGTACTCCGTCCAGCGCGCGGACAGGAGGCGGGCGCGGGCATCCCCTCCCAGATCCAGCACGGAAGACAGGAAGGCCCCGTCATCGCCCTTGTAGTAGCGCCCGTCCTGGTAGCGTGCCGTCGTCCAGTCCGTGCTGTTCTGGAGGGCCACGCTGCCCACGTCCCCGAAGTCGCAGAGCGCCAGCTCGTCCATGACCTGGTTGGTGTTGTACGGAAGCTGGGAGCCGACGATGAACGCCGCGGCGCGCCCGAAGAGGTCCAGGCCGTGGGACAGGTCGAACGGCGCCGTATACGAGAGCGGATCCGGGGACATGTCCTGGGGGAAGGCCCGGACGTCGCAATGCATGTCGTACCCCTGTCCGTAGGCCTCGTCCGTATCGAAATGCAGGGTCACGAGCATCCAGCGCAGGCCGGGCTGGCGCAGGAGGGAAGCGCCGAGATGCTGGGTCGCCGCCCGCTCGAAAGCGGGCAGGGGGAAGGGCCCGTCCCCGCTGTCGCTGTTCTCCATCACCATCCCGAGCAGGGGACGGTTCTGGCCGGCCATCAGCACCTGGGTGTCCGCATCCGTCGCCCCCGGATGGATGCAGGAGAAATGGATCCAGCTGGTCATCCCCCCCGAGGACATGCTGGTGCCGCTCTGGAGGAAGGACTTGAGCCAGTAGCTGATCGTCCCGTGGTTGCTGGGATAGGGGTCCCCGGCCGACAGGCTGGAGGGGAAATTGGCCGTGGAGTACGCCGGGGAGCGGCCGTTCTGGGCGTGGGCCCCGTCGGGATACAGGGTGCTCGGCTCCTGCCCCAGATCGGGCCAGACGCTCACGGCAGGGTCGGTCTGCAGGTGCTCATCGCTCGCGGGGTAGCCCGCCTGGCTGGGTCCGGGCGTCACCAGGGAGCCGACTCCGTAGCCGGCATCCCAGGCATCGTCGAAATGGTGAAGGAAGAAGGGCTGGGCCGCCGCCCCCTGCGGCGGCGTGTTCCGCGACTCCACCGTGGACAGCGCGATGGCCCCGTCGAAGTCCGCGGCGTTGCCGGCCCGGACCGCCGTCGGCGGGCAGGGATAGGTCATCACCGCCATCCCCGCCGGCTTCATCCCGGCCTTCCAGGACGGATCCGAAGCCCCGGTCGTCCGCCACTGGGTCTCGTCGCTGGAGTACGACAGGTAGTCCTGGAACTTCCGCCCCCCCGTGAAATCCTTCTGGCTGGTCTGCCTCAGAAGGGAAAAGACCTGGGCCGCGCCGGTCAGCACCCGCTCCGCCAGAAGCCTGCCGTCGGCGCCCAGGACCCGGCCTACGCAGGCGACCGTGAAGGTCCCTGTGGGGTACAGGCTCCCCTCGGTGGACCAGACGTTCAGGTCCGACTTGTCCACCCAGTAGAGCATCAGCTCGTCGGGAGCCTGCTTGTTGAGGTGGGTGTTGGGATCGAAGTTGGCCTTGAGCAGGGCCGCGCCCCCGAGATCCCCGCCATCGCGCCGCGTCGTCAGGACCATGCCGCTGATCAGGGTGGGCACCAGGCCGTCGCAGAATCCCGAGAAGTCCCCCCAGCTGGAAAGGGGTCCGGGAAGCGGCCGGTTCGGATCCGAGGCCCAGCCCGGGAAGGGGTCCTTCCCGGAGCGGAACGCCGCGATCGCATCGGCGACCTGGGCGGCGAGGGCCGGGGGAATCTCATAGACATGGGGGAAGGGGAAGAGGCCATGCCAGGAGTTCCCCCTCAACCCCTGGATCAGGGCGACCAGGACAGGGCGGGAGGCCGCATTCAGGTTCACGGGGGGGCGCCCCGCCTCCTCTAGGCGGAGGGGGAGACGCGCCTTCTTCAGCTCGCTCCAGGCGGTCTCGGGAATGATCTCGCCGGGATACCCGTTCGGATGGACGACCTTGGCATCCACCCAGCTGGAGACCGTCAGCCAGGGCGAGAGGTCGACCGCCATGCCCAGCGCGGCCTGGACCTGGGCGAGGGAGCGATAGCCTCCCAGGGGTCGGTTGAGAAGGATGTCCGTCCCCGCCGTCGGCAGGGCCGGCAGGTTGAGCTCCGGCTGCTGGACCAGGATGCCCAGGATGCGGGCCAGCTGGCCGTTGAAGCCCCGGCCGATCCCGTTGGCCCCGGCGGGGAAGGCGGGTGTCAGGTCCGCCACGAAGGGGTCCCGGAAATCGGGAATCCCGTCGCCATCACGGTCTTCAGAGTCCAGGAAGCCCCCGTTGACGTTGATCTTGGCCGACTCGTCCTCCACCTTCAGGCTGTAGGCGTTCCGCCCGCCCGCGCTGGCCATCAATGCGCCCGAGTAGCCCCGCGGGCGGCCGTCCACGGGCAGGGTGGCCGGAGTCCCACCGGCCCCGACGAAGAAGCTCGGCCTCAGGGCCTGGCGGACAGGGCAGGCCTCCAGATCCGCAAACCCGGGATCCTGCCCGGCGCTCAGACGCGCCAGGGCATCCTCGAGGCCGCTGCGCGCCAGCAGAAGGGCCCGCGTGGCGTTCGCCCGCTGCT
>JAHFOU010000052.1 GCA_023261525.1 Planctomycetota bacterium
GGGCTTGTCGATGCTCACGTCCAGCCCCCACTGGAAGCGGGAGATCAGGCGCTCGGGGAGGGCCGGGATCTCGCTGGGGGCGCTGTCGCTGGACAGCACCACCTGCTTCTGGGCGTTGTAGAGGGCGTTGAAGGTATGGAAGAACTCCTCCTGGCACTTGTCCGTCTTGGACAGGAACTGGATGTCGTCGATCAGCAGGACGTCCAGCTGGCGGTACCGGTGCCGGAAGGCCTCCAGGGTGCCGGAGGCGACAGCGGAGATGTAGTCGTTGACGAAGGCCTCGCAGGAGAGGTAGCAGATCCGCGCGGCGGGCTGGCGGGAGCGGATGGCGTGGCAGACGGCCTGCAGGAGGTGGGTCTTCCCCAGCCCCACGGTCCCGTGGACGAAGAGGGGGTTGTAGTGCAGGCCGGGGGCCTTGCTGACCTGGAGGGCCGCGGCGTGGGCCAGCTGGTTGTTCCCGCCGACGACGAAGGTGTCGAAGGTGTAGCGGGGGTTCAGGCCCAGGCCCAGCGAGGGGGTCTCGGGGCGGGGGGCCGGGGCCAGGCCCGCCGGGGGGGCCGGAAGGGTGGGCATGGTGGAGGCGGTGCGCACCGACATGGCCACCTCGGGCCGCCGGTTCAGGACCCTCAGGGCGGCCTCCTGGATGGTGGCCAGGTAGTACTCCAGGAGCCAGTCCCGGACGAACTTGCTCGGGACGTCCAGCTCGATGCGCTGGTCCGACAGGGACTTGAGTCCGACGCTGCGGAACCAGGTCTCGTAGTGCTGGCGGGACACGGCCTTGGAGATCTCCTCCAGGATGCGGGTCCAACGTTCCCGTTCTGCAGTGGAGGACATCAGGGACGGCGCATGGTAGGCACCCCGGGAGGGGCTGTCAACCGTGCCTCAATGACGGTCCCGGATCAGCAGGCGGATGGGCACTTCCGGAAAGGGGGACCCGTCCTCCCGCAGGCGCTGTTCGAGGGAGCGCTGGAAGGCCGGCGGGAAGGCCTTGGCGTCCTTCACGGTGACCACGATGGTCGGGGGCCGCGCCGCCACCTGGGCGGCGAAGAGGATCTTGGGGGAGCGCCCGCCCCCCGGGCCGGGCATGTTCTGCAGGGCGGACTGCATCATCCGGTTGAGGACCGAGGTGCTCAAGCGGGCGGAGGACTGCTTGGCCAGGGAGCGGGCCACGGCCATGAGGGCCTTGAGGTTGCGCCCCTCCTTGGCGGAGATGAAGAGCAGGGGGGCGAAGCTCAGGCCCCTCAGGGCATCCTCCAGGTGGGCCTGGTACTCCCCCGTGCGCACCGCGCCCATCAGATCCCACTTGTTGGCCAGGATGACGACGGGCTTGGCCGCGTCCCGGATCTCCCGGGCGATCTTCTTGTCCAGGGCGGAGATGGGCTCGGAGGCATCCAGCAGGAGGAAGGCCACGTCGCAGGCCGCCAAGGCCTCCCGGGCCCGGGTGGCGGCGTAGATCTCCACAGGGTGCGCGATGCGCCCCTCGCGGCGGAAGCCGGCCGTGTCCACGGCCGTGACGGACCCGCCCTTCCCCTTGAAGCGCACCTCCACCGCGTCCCGGGTGGTGCCGGGGAGGGGGTCCACGATGACCCGCTCGGTGCCGGAGAGGGCGTTGACCAGGGTGGACTTCCCCGCGTTGCGCTGGCCCAGGACGACGATGCGGAGGGTCCCGCCCTCCTCCCCCTCGGTCCCGTCCGACGGCGGGGCCTCGACGCGCTTCGCGATGACCTCCCTCAGCTCCCCCGTGCCCCTCAGCCCGGAGGCCGAGACCGCCACGGCCTCCCCGAGGCCGAGGCAGCGGAAGGGGTCCGCCAGGGTGTCCAGGGCCGGGGCGTCGCACTTGTTGGCCACCAGGAGCACGGGCTTGGCGAGGCGGTGGAGGCGACGGGCGGCCGCCCGGTCCTCCGTGGTGGGCCCCGTGCGGGCGTCCACGACCAGGACGACGAGGTCGGCGCCGGAGAGGGCCTCCTCGGCCTTGCGTCGGACCTTGTCGGCCAGGGGGTCCTCGGTCTCGCCGATGCCCCCGGTGTCCACCAGGACCAGGCGCCGCCCCTCGAAGGAGACGTGGCGTTCCATCACGTCCCGGGTGATGCCGGGCGTGGGGTCCACGATGGCCTCCCGGCGCTTGACGAGGGCGTTGAACAGGGAGGACTTACCCACGTTGGGGCGGCCGGCGATCACTACACGGGGGAGAGGGGCGGGCATGGCCGGTGATTCTACGGGCTCCCCGGCATCCCCCCTACGGGGGAAATCGCCCCACGGGCCGTACGGGCCGGGCCTGCGGCGGCGTCCAATCCCCTGTGAGACGTCGCCGGGGCCTCATCCTTCTCGTGGTGGTCGGGGTCCTGGGCGTCCTGGGGATCCTGTCCATGGCCTTCGTGACGGTGTCCCAGCTGGAGCGGCGGGCCTCCCAGCAGCGGATGCACGCCTGCAAGGCCCTGCTCCTGGCCCGAAGCGGGCTGGAGGACGCCCTGGCCCGGATCGGCGCCGGGCAGTCCGCGGAGGCCGTCGACACGCGGTACGGCGGCGAGGACTGGCTGGGGGACGGGGACCAGGGTCCTGCCTCCTTCGACCGCCAGCAGGAGGCCTTCCGCCCCGGGTCCCTGGACACCGAGGCCTGCCCCGCCGTCCAGGCCATGAGGCCCTCCTTTTTCGCGCGGGATGCCCTGGGCCGCCCGGCCCTGGTGGCGGCGGACGGCAGGCTCCGGGGGTACACGGGGACACCGGGGGCGGATCCTTCGGCCGGCACCTACAGCCTGAAGACGTCCTGCCAGGCCGGCTTCTGGCTGAACGGCGGGGACCCGGCCCTGGCCGCCGCGGAGGGGTACAATGCGGTGCTTCGCCGCATCCTGGGGACCCTGGCCGAGGCGATCGACCGGGAGGACGGGGCCAACGACGGTTTCCCCGTGGACGAGGGGGACGGGTGGGCCCTGGTCGACCGGCGTCCGCCGTCCGGATGGCAGCGCTGGGAGGAGGTCCGCGACCTCGCCCTGGGCGCCAGCCAGGCCAGGCTGGAGGCGCTCAAGCCCTACCTGACGCTGGCCGCCTGGGTGGACCGCAAGGTGATCCGCCCGAACGCGACCGCGGACCTGGAGGGCAAGACCTTCCTGAGCTGGGCCGACCTGAGGACGGGCCGCTCGGCGGAGTTCAACGACGAGGGGGCCCTGGAGGGGATGGGCTCTCCCGTGCGATCGACCCCCGACTTCGAACGCCTGCCCTTGGCGGGGGGCCGCGTCGTGGGTCGCGCACCGGTGAGCCTGGCCTGGGCCCGCTCCCGCAGGCCGGTGCTGATCGCCCTCCTGTCGGGCCTGAAAGGGCTCTACCTGGACGAGACCACGGCCTGCAACGTCAACTATTCCCAGGCCCAGGGGCTCGAGGATGCCATCGGGACCCTGCGCGCGGCGGAGATCCCCAACACCTGGGGGGCGGCGGATGTCTGCCACACCGTGGCCCAGAAGATCCTGCTCTACACGGGGGACCTGTCCACCTGGGACCAGTGGAACGCCTTCTGCGATACCCTTCCCCTGACCGGGAGCCCGGACCTGAAGCAGGCCCGGCGGGACATCCTGAAGGCCAACTTCAACCCGAACAGCGACCTCAACAAGTTCAACCCCAACCCCTCCCTGCTGAGGACGGTGGACAAGATGGATCTCCTGGTCTACTCGACGGAGTTCTCCCTCCTGCCCGCCGTCGACCTGGTCCAGGAGGTGGGGAGCGTGGGCCGGCTGACGGGGAGGGACGGCCGGGTCCTTGCGGTCCGCGCGCTCTCGATGCGCCTGGCGGGGCCGTCCGTGCTCCGCCTGACCACCCAGCGCGAATTCGCCTGTGAGGACCTGGGGGATCCGGACCTCGCCGGCGACGAGGGGCCTCCCAGGCTCCCGGGGCAGGCCGGCGGTCCCTTCCTCTCCGCCAGCACGGGTCTCGGGAAGACCTGGGGATGCCGCCTGGGCCGGCCTGGCCTGGGGGACCTGGGCGCCTCCCTGCAGAGCTATCCCGAGCCCTGCATCGACTCGGGGGCTGGCCTGACCCAGAACCCGGCGGACTACGACGGGAACCTCCAGCTGGCCACTGTCGAGACCCAGCTGGGCTACTACTACGGGGTGAGCGCCCCCGTGAAGGACCTGAAGATGCTGGCCGGGAACACCACCAGCATGGACCTGGATGTCCACGACGGCCCGCGGGGCGACCTGCAGGCCGATGCGGAGCAGGCCGCCGGGGCCGAGCTTGCCAACCGCCTCTTCCCGCCCGACCTGTCCACGTACAAGGTCGGCACGCTGTATCCGGACGGCTGTTACGCGGAGCGGGGCCGCACGCCATCCTATTTCGACCGGGGCAACGCCGACGGCTTCCACGGGGTGCTCTCCTTCTGGATCAAGCCGAACTACAAGTCCATCCCGGGCCCCGAGGCCATCTACCCCAGGGTCCGGGGCCGCTGCTACGTGCACTGGTCGAACCTCCTGGGATCCGTCCGTTCCTACATGAGCCCGGACCAGCAGTTCGACATCTGCAATGCGGTCGACTACAGCTTCACCCTGTTCGGGGCGCCGCGGGCGGACCAGCGCCGCTTCGCGTTCTTCTTCGAGTCCGGGCACGAGAACTCCGACATCGGGGAGCACCAGTTCAAGACCCCGATGCTGAACACCGACTTCCATCCGCGGGTCTGGACCCTGTTCACCTGTTTCTGGGACTTCCGGAGCCCGACGTCGAACAACGGCGCCAGGCTCCTGATCTATGCCGGGGCGCCCGCCGCGATCAACTTGGCGAACAACGACACCTACGGCATGGGCGTCGATCCCACCGGGGCCGCCGACATCACCGCGGACGAGAACGGAAGCCCCCACAGGATCTACCTGGGGCTGACCGCCGAGCGGGTGGCGCTGGGCCAGGACCTGGATGGGCGTTCCGGCTCGGGGGCCGATGCGACCTTCGACGAGTTCGCGATCTACGATTTCGGGGGGGCCGGGGTGAACGGGAGCCCCGCCGCCGACCAGGCCAGCCTGGACAGCGCCCAGGCCCTGGCCAGCGGCCGGTACGAGGAGGGCCGCTATTACAAGGGCGGGGCCTACGGCCGGCTGGGGGACCCTCCGGCCGGGCTGAGTCAGGACGCCGCGGGGTATTTCAGCCCCCTGCTCCGCCTTCCCTCGGGAAGCCGGATCCAGCGGGTGGCCTGGACCTGCTACCGTCCTCTCCTCCTGCCCGACGACTATGTGGAAATCGAGCTGACCGGGCCCTCCGGCGCCCAGTACCTGGACGGCACCCCCGGCGGCGCCGCCGGCACGCGGTCGACCCTGGCCCCCGCCTGGAGCAAGGATCGCCAGCGCTGGGACGCCGGGTGCGTGGCGTCCGGTCCCTTGAGGGCCCACGTGGTCTTCCGCCGCGTGACGGGAAGCGCCACCGTGACCGCGAACACCCCCATCCTGGACTCCCCGGTCTTCGACGACCTCACCCTGGTCTACGGGCCCGCCTCCGGCCCCAGGGTGATGGGCTGGGGCGTCTGGGAGTAGACGGTGTCCTTCCCGGCCGTCCTTCTCTGCGCGGCCCTTCTGGCGGGTCCCCCGGAGGTCCGGATCACCGACTTCTCCGCGGGCGAGGGCGAGGACGTGAAGGCCGATGCCAAGGGGCTCCGCCTGGACTGGGACCCCGAGCACTTCATCCCCCTGCACCGGGCCGGCCCCCAGTACGCCAACATCCCGGACATGGCCGCGCTGGGGGGCAGGCTCTACTTCGGCACCTGCAACATCCCGATGGACGAGAAGACCGGCCGGGATGCCGAGGTGCTCTGCTACGACCCCGCCACCGACCAGGTCTCCCTGGCCTTCAAGGTGTCCGACTACGGCCTCCTGCGCATGCACCGGTTCGGCGGGAAGCTGTACCTGTCCGGGGTGGAAGGCGGCTGCGGGATCTACGTCTACGACGGCAAGAAGCTGGTGAGGACCCCGCCGGTGCCCGGCTCGCTCCATACCCTGGACGTGGCCCTGGTGGGCAAGACGATGTACGCCTCCTTCGGCGCCCTCGCCAAGGACGGGGGCCGGATCTCCCGCTCCGACGACGAGGGGAGGACCTGGAAGCAGGTCTTCTCCATCCCGGTGGAGAATCCCGCGGCGCCCCAGCCGGCCGTGTCCCGGGTCTACTTCATGGGGGTCCTCGGCGACGTCCTGGTCGCGAACCCCGCGGCCTTCGACGCGGGCGACTACCTCACGGACCTCATCCTCGTGGAGCCCGGGAAGGAGCCCCGCAAGCTGGATCTGGAGCCGGGCCACCTTTCGGTAAGCAACCTCGCGGCCTTCGCGGGGAAGCTGTGGATGCAGGCCGGCCTGGAGGGCAAGGGGAGGGTCGCGCAGGGGCACGGGTGCGCCTTCGACGGGAAGGATCTCCAGGCCTGTCCGGAAATCGATGCGGCGGTGGACCTCTTCCCCGCGGAAGGGGCGCTCTACGCCCTCCTGTACACCGACAACCGTGACCATACCCAGGGCCTGGCCGTCTCCAGGACGAAGGACGGGCAGGGCTGGGAGAAGGTGGCCACCCTCTCCCTGAAGAGGGATCCCCATCCCCATGCGGATGCCGGGGACGCGTATACGGAGCTCTCCCTCGCGGTGCTGGAGGACCGCATCTATGTGGGGTGCAACCAGAATGCCACGCTCTACGCCGAGGCACATGCCGCCTCCGGCTCCTGGCGCTCCAAGCCCCTGCGCGTCGTCGACCCCGCCCAGCTCCAGGTCTCCTGGAAGGTCCAGCCGCTGCCCAAAGCCAAGGGCAAAGCGGAAGCCCCGGTCCGCTTCCAGGTCCGCTCGGGCCCGACGCCCGAGTCCCTGGCGGCCAGGACTTTCAGCACCCTCGAGAAGCCCTCGGAGCTGGCCAAGGCCGTCGGCGCGGACCCCTGGCTCCAGGTCCAGGTGCTTCTCACGTCGCTCGAGGAAGGTCGCCGGAGTCCTGTCCTCACCGAACTCCATGTCCGTGGGGCTGCCGCGGAGTAGGCACCTGCGTCCCCGCGCGGTTTGACCTCCCGCGCCGGGCGAGGGTAGAATGGGGGCATGAGGATCACCGTCACCTCCCGCCACGTCGAGGCCACCCCCACCGTCGTGGCCTACGCCCACGAGAAGGCAGCCAAGGTGGAGCACCATCTGGAGGGCATCCTCTCCGTGGCCGTGACCCTGGACGTGGGCCGCCGCGGCCACGCCGGACAGACGGCCGAGTTCATCGCCCGGGTCCCGAAGGGGGGCACCTTCGTCTCCCACAGCCGCGGGGTGAGCCTCTATGAGGCCATCGACCTTGCCGAGGGCAAGCTCCTGAGTCAGCTCCGCCGCGCCAAGGCGAAGCTGAGGCGCCGCTAGGCCCCGCCCCATGCCCGAGGCGGTCCGCGAGGTCCCCGTGACCAACCAGTACGGCCTTCATGCCCGGCCTGCCAGCCGCATCGTGGGCATCGCCAGCCGCTACCGCTCGGAAGTCACCCTGGCCAACGGCAGCGGCCGCGCGGTGAATGCCAAGAGCATCCTGGACGTCCTGACCCTGGCCGCCGCCTCCGGGGCGAACCTGACCATCCGCGCCGTGGGGGACGACGCCGAGCAGGCCGTGGCCGAGATCGCGGGTCTCATCGAACAGAAGTTCGGGGAGACGTAGCGGTGGAGATCAAGAAGGGCATCGCGGTCTCCCCCGGCTACGCCATCGGGGAGGCCTTCGTCCTCGACAGCGAATCCTACCGCATCCCGAAGCGCGTCCTGGCGCCCGCCATGCTCGAGGCCGAGACGGAGCGGTACCGCAAGGCCTGCGAGGCCGCCTCCGCCGAGGTGGCCGGCGTCCAGGCGTCGTTCGAGAAGAAGGTCGGAAAGGCCTACGCGGCCATCTTCGAGGCCCACCTGTGGATGCTCAAGGACCCCCAGATCCACGCCGAGGTCCTGCGCCGCATCCGCGAGCAGCGTTTCAACGCGGAGTACGCGGTCTCCCGCGCCTTCCGCCGCTACGCCTGGATGTTCCGGAGCATGGGCGACGAGCACCTCAGCCTTCGCGTGAGCGACCTCTACGACGTGGAGAAGCGCCTCCTGCGCCACTTGCTGGGCCAGAAGCGCGAGAGCCTGACGACGCTCACCGACCCCGTCATCATCCTGGCCCACGATTTGACGCCATCCCAGACGGCCTCCCTGGACCCCAAGAAGGTGATCGCCTTCGCCACCGACGTGGGTGGCCGCACCTCCCACACGGCCATCGTGGCGAGGGCCCTCGAGATCCCCGCCGTGGTGGGCCTGGGGACGGTGAGCACGGACATCTCCGGCGGGGACCGCATCGTCATTGACGGGAACCGCGGCGTGGTCATCATCTCGCCGGACGGGGAGACGCTGAAGAAGTACGAGGGCCTCTCCACGAGCTTCCGGGCCTTCGGCAAGCGCCTGACCTCGGAGCTCAAGGACGTCCCGGCCGTCACCAAGGACGGCACCCGGGTGGAGCTGATGGCCAACATCGAGCTTCCGGAGGAGGTGGAGTCCGCGGTGCGCTACGGGGCCGAGGGCATCGGCCTCTACCGCACCGAGTTCCTCTACGCCCGCGAGGGCGCCGCCCCGACCGAAATGGAGCAGTTCAAGGCCTATGTCCACGCGCTCCGCACCCTCTCGGGTCGCCCCCTGGTCGTGCGCACCCTGGACGTGGGGGGGGACAAGGTCATGCTCGGGGAGTCCCAGCCCCAGGAGCCCAATCCGATTTTGGGGTGCCGGAGCCTGCGCTTCTCCTTCCAGCACCCGGCCCTCTTCCGCATCCAGCTGAGGGCGGTCCTGCGCGCCTCGGCCTTCGGGGACGTCCGCATCCTCTTCCCCATGGTCTCGGGCCTCCAGGAGATCGACCGGGCCAAGGACCTCCTCAAGGCGGCGATGGAGGAGCTGGACCGCGAGGGCATCCTCTACAACAAGGACCTGCCCGTCGGGATCATGATCGAGGTCCCCTCCGCGGCCCTGATCGCCGACCGCCTCGCCAAGGAGGTCCAGTTCTTCTCCATCGGAACCAACGACCTCGTGCAGTACACCCTGGCCGTGGACCGCGTGAACGAGCGCGTGGCCAACCTCTACAAGCCCACCCATCCGGCCGTCCTGCGCCTCCTCAAGCACGTCATCCAGTCCGGCGCCGACGCCGGGATCCGCGTGAACCTCTGCGGGGAGATGTCGGGGGACCCGGTCTACACCATGCTCCTGCTGGGGCTCGGGCTCAGGTCCATGTCGGCCTCGCCCTTCGCCATCCCCGAGCTCAAGAAGGTCATCCGCACCGTCTCCATGGACGAGGTCCGCGAGACCACCGAGAAGGCCCTGGCCATGGACGACCCCGACCAGACCTCGGCCTTCCTGTCCGAGAGGGCCCGGCAGATCCTGCCCGAGGCCTTCTGAGATGAAGGCCATCCTCCTGGCCGCCGGCTACGGCACCCGCCTCAAGCCGCTCACCGACGACTGCCCCAAGACCCTGCTCGACGTGGCCGGCCGGCCCATGATCGAGTGGATCCTGGAGGGCCTGGCCCGGGTGCCGGGCCTGGACGCCGTGGCCCTGGTCACCAACGACCGCTTCGCCCCCCACCACGAGCGCTGGGCCGCCGCCTACCGGGGCCCCCTCAAGCCGGGGATCCTCAACGACGGCACCCGCTCCGACGCAACCAAGCTGGGGGCCGTGGGCGACCTCAAGCTGGTGAAGGACCGCCTGAAGCTGGACGACGACGTATTGGTCGTCGCCGGGGACAACCTCTTCGAGTTCGACCCCGCCCAGTTCGCGGCCTTCTTCCGCCGCAAGGACGCCGCCGCGGTGGCCCTCAAGAACCTGGAGGACCCCGCCCTGGTCCCCAAGTACGCCGTGGTCTCCCTGGACGATGCGGACCGGGTGACCCATTTCGAGGAGAAGCCCGCCCAGCCCAAATCGAGCCTGATCTCGACCTGCTTCTACGCCTTCCCCCGCCGGGAGCTGGGGTTGATCGACACCTATCTGGCTTCCGGGGGAAACCCCGACGCCCCCGGCCACTACCTCCAGTGGCTGTACCGCCAGACCGCCCTGTACGGCTGGGTGTTCCGGGACGCCTGGCTGGACATCGGGGACCTGGCGTCCTATCGCGAGGCCAACGCGCGGTTCTCGGCCCGCAAGGCCCGGGCCTAGACTCCCGCCTTGCCCGCCCTCCGGGCGGGTGCTAGACTCCCGCCGCTTTGAGCCCCGCGCCCCCTCCGAGCCAGCAGATCCTGGAAGCCTGCGAGAAGGCCATCGGGTACCGCTTCCAGGACCAGCGCCTCCTCATCCTGGGCCTCACCCACGCCTCCATGAAGACGGCGGAGGACGATCCCTCCAACGAGCGCATGGAGTTCCTGGGCGACTCCGTCCTGGGCCTGGTGGTCGCCGAGCACCTCTACCGGGTCCGTCCCAACTACGACGAGGGCGACTGCACCGAGGTGAAGTCCGCGGTGGTCAGCCGCGAGACCCTGAACCTGGTCACCCGCCGCCTGGGCCTCCTGGACTACGTCTCCATGGGTCGGGGCGTCTCCCGCCGCGGCGGCGAGATCCCGCCCTCCGTGGGCGCCAACCTCTTCGAGGCTATCGTGGGCGCCATTTACCTGGACG
>JAHFOU010000359.1 GCA_023261525.1 Planctomycetota bacterium
GCCGAGAGCGCCTCCATCCCCGCCACCAAGCTCTCCTTCTCCGGCCTGGGCATGGACACCTCGGAGAACATCCCGGGCTTCGACCTCTACGCCCGCTTCGGCGCCACGGACCGCCACAGCTTCTCGTTCCGCTACTGGGAGCAGGACTACAAGGGCTCGACCACCCTGACCCAGTCCGTCACCTTCAAGACCTTCACCTTCCCGGTCTCGGCCGTCCTGAGGAGCGAGGTCGACTTCCGCGACATGGATTTCCGCTACGGCTACGAGTTCTGGCAGGGCGAGGCGACGACGATCCGCCGCCGCAACGCGGCCTGGGCCCTCTTCGGGGTCAAGGTCCTGGACCTGGATTCGGAGCTTTCCTCCCCGGCCGTCGGCACCTCGAAGGAGGGCGTGACGGCCCCGATGCCCGTGCTGGGCCTGGGCGGGCGCTGGGGGCAGGGCGAGCACTTCTCGCTGGAGGCCCAGGCGGCCGGCCTCGCCATCGACGTCTCGGACATCCGCGCCTCCTTCTACGAGGCCTCGGTCCTGGCCCGCTGGGACTTCACGTCGAATGTGGGTCTTGCGGCCGGCTGGAGGCGCTGGCACCTGGGTGCGAAGATCGACTCCTCGACGAAGGTGGACGTCGACGCCACCATCCAGGGCCCCTGGGTGGGGCTGGAGGGGCGTTTCTAAGAGGTTGACTCCGCTCGGGGGGGCGGGGAGAATCCTCCCTCCAGATCTCGGGCTGTAGCGCAGCCTGGTAGCGCGCTTGCATGGGGTGCAAGAAGTCCAGGGTTCAAATCCCTGCAGCCCGACCACCCTTTTCTAGGAAGTGACCCTCAGCCGTCCGCCTTGGGCAGGTCCGTCCCGTCGGCATCCGGATTCTGGGGCAGGGCGAGGGACAGGAAGCGGTCGCCCTCCCGGAACAGGAGTCGGGCGTCGGTCCAGTCCTCAAGCCTCCGTCGGATCTCTGGGACGGGCATCGCGGCGCCGAGTCGCTTGTGGATGGCCTCCGGCGTGGCGCCGGCGTCGCAGGCCAGGTAGATCCCCGCGTCGAGCTCGTCCAGGAGATGCTCCACGATCCGATCGGGATCCCGGCGGTCCCGCAAGCTCAGGAACCCCTGCCCCAGGCGGTAGTCCAGGCTTCGGGGCCTCGGGGACGGCAGGATCCAGTGGGCCATGGCCATCCTCAGGTCCTGGGCGTAGTCCTCCGGGTTTCGGCCATCGAGGTGCTCGTGCTCGAAGAAGTAGGCCAGTCCCTCGAGGGCCCGATGCAGCCTGGCGGGATAGATCTGCAGGTAGCGCGCGCCGGGCCCGGTGAGGCGCAGGCCGTGCTTCCCGGGATCCTGGTGGTAGGGGCTGAAGCGGTCGATGCGGATCCGGCCCAGTCTCTTGGGCGGAGGCAGGTGGATCAGCGAAGGGATGAGGGCGGCCATGCGGGCGTACTCCTCCCGGGGCTCCCCGGGGAAGCCGTAGAGGATGCCCCAGTGCGGCCGGATGCCGAACTGGGCGCACCATTTGAGGAAGCGGAGGTTCTGGATCGGGGAGACGCCCTTGCCCATGATCTCCAGGATGGGGGCGCTGAGGCTCTCGATCCCGGGCTGGAGATTCCGCACCCCGACGGCTTTCAGCAGGCGCAGGTCCTCCTTCCCGAGACTCGACTTGGTCTCCAGGAAGAATTCCAGGTCCAGCCGGGCTTCCTTGAGGCGGGGCAGGAGGGTCTTCAAATACTCCAGGCTCAGGATGTTGTCCGTGAAGTGGAACTTGAGCCTGCGATGGCGCCTCGACAGGGCCATCAGGTGCTCCAGGACCTGGTCGGCGGGCTTGCCGCGGTAGGCCATGGTGGCACCGTTGAGGCCGCAGAAGGTGCAGTGGGAGCGCACACCCCACCAGCACCCGCGGGTGCTCTCGATCGGGAGGTCGATCCGCGGGCGGATGGCCGCCTCGCAGGGGTGTCCCTTGAGCGCCTCGAAGTAGGCGTCGTAGTCGGGCATGGGCACCTCGGCCATGGGGACCGGATGCGGAGGCTCGTCGTTGATGACCAGGCGGCGGCCGGCACGGTGGCAGAGGCCGGGCTGGGAGCGGATTTCCGCGCCGCTCAGGAGGTCCTCCGCGAGGCGCGGGAGGACGAGCTCGCCTTCGCCGCGGACCACCGCATCCACGAAGGGGAAGGCGCGCAGGACGGCCTCGCCCATGGGCCCCTCGCAGTTGGAGCCCCCGAAGACGATCTTGAGCGTGGGGAGGCGCTTCTTGAGCTTCTGGGCCAGGACCAGGGAGGGCACGTGCTGGCTGAAGGTGGAGCTGAAGCCGACGAGACCTGGGGCGTCCTGGGCGATGGACGCCACGCAGGCGTCCAGGAAGGCGGGGACGAGCGCGCGCATCCGCCGCATCCGCTCGAAGAGAGCCCTGCCCTTGCCGGATCCCGGCAGGGAGTGCGCGAAGGCGGCATCCCCCGCGGGCGTGGGCTTCCGGAAGGGCGGCACGGCGAAGATCCATTCGCCGTCGACGTTCCTCCGCCCCACGTTCTTGTAGGCGTCCAAGGCCGACTGGGGCGTCCCGAAGGCGCCGTCCTCGGCCAGGAGGCGCAGGAAATCGAGGTGGAGGTGGCGGACCCTGGCCTCGATGCCGGCGCGCTCCAGGACGGGCTTGAGGATGCCGAGCTGGATGGAGGGCTTGGAGGGGTTGTCCCAGGGCATCGTGACCAGAAGCACAGGGGCGGGCATGAAGGCTTGAGTATAGCGGGGGTATCCCGTATCCCTGGCGGGATGCCTGCCGATCCGGAACGCTGGGAGGACGACGAGCTGGCCCGCCGCGCCGCCGCGCGCGAGGAGGCGGCGTGGCAGGAGCTCCTGCGCCGGGCCGGCCCTGCCGCCCAGGAGGCCCTGAGGCGGGTCCTCCGCCGCGGCGGGGC
>JAHFOU010000360.1 GCA_023261525.1 Planctomycetota bacterium
TGCTTCTGATGGTGGAAGCGCTTTTTGGCGTTGTGTTGACTTTTTTGACCGGTCAGGCCAACCGTGTCTGGAGCCAAAGATTTCGTTCGCCTACGCCCCCGCCGTCATTTCCTTGAGCTTCTCGCGGTTCTTCTCCGCCTGCTTCGCCTCGTCCCGGGCCACCGCCTCGCGGACCTCCTGGTCCACGTGCATCGAGCAGAACTTCGGCCCGCACATCGAGCAGAACTCCGCCGTCTTGAAGCCCTCCTGGGGCAGGGTCTCGTCGTGCATCTCCCGGGCCCGCTCCGGGTCCAGCGACAGCGCGAACTGCCGATTCCAGTCGAACGCGTAGCGGGCCCTCGACAGGCTGTCGTCGCGGTCCCTCGCCCCCAGCCGGTGCCGCGCCACGTCCGCCGCGTGGGCCGCGATCTTGTAGGCGATCACCCCCTGCCGCACGTCTTCCTCATCGGGCAGGCCCAGATGCTCCTTCGGCGTCACGTAGCAGAGCATGGAGGCCCCGTTCCAGCCGGCGAGCGCCGCCCCGATGGCGGAGGTGATGTGGTCGTAGCCCGGGGCGATGTCGGTGACGAGCGGCCCCAGGACGTAGAAGGGCGCCTCGTGGCAGAGCTCCCTTTCCTTTTCCATGTTCATCGCGATCTGGTCCATGGGCACGTGGCCCGGGCCCTCGATCATGACCTGGACGTCCTTCTCCCAGGCCCGCTTCGTGAGTTCCCCAAGGACTTTCAACTCCGCGAACTGGGCCTCGTCCGAGGCGTCGGCGAGGGACCCCGGCCTCAGGCTGTCCCCCAGGGAGAGGGAGAGGTCGTGGGCGCGGCAGATGTCCAGCAACCGGTCGAAGTTCGTGTAGAGCGGGTTCTCCTTTTCGTGATGCAGCATCCACTGGGCCATGAGGGCCCCGCCCCTGGAGACGATGCCCGTGATGCGCTTGACCGTCATGGGCAGGAAGGCCCTGAGGATCCCGCAGTGGACCGTGACGTAGTCCACGCCCTGCCTGGCCTGGTGCTCGATCACGCCCAGGAGGTCGTCGGCCGTGAGGTCGGTGGGCTTCTTCACCTGCTCAATGGCCTGGTAGATGGGCACCGTGCCGATGGGCACGGGGCTGGCGGCGAGGATGGCCTCCCGGATCGAATCGATGTTCTTGCCCGTGGAGAGGTCCATCACCGTGTCGGCGCCGAGCTTCACGGCCGTCTTCAGCTTCCGGACCTCCTCGTCGGACCCCGAGGAGACGGCCGAGTTCCCGATGTTGGCGTTGATCTTGCAGGAGGCGGCGATGCCGATCGCCATGGGCTCGAGGTTGGTGTGGTGGACGTTGGCCGGGATGATCATCCGGCCGCGCGCGACCTCGTTCTGGACGAGTTCGGGCGGGAGCTTTTCCCGCTTTGCGACGAAGGCCATCTCCTCCGTCATCTTCCCCTTCCGGGCGTAGTGCAGCTGCGTGACCACGCCGGCCCGGCCCTTCACCCATTCCTTGCGCATGAGCGTTCTCCTCGAGGGATCGCACGTCCCTGCGCGGGCATGACCCCGATCAGGTTCGAAGGGTCTGATCTCAGCCCCGGGCCTCCCGGGGCACCCCTCGTGCGATCATCATCCTAGCCTTGCGGAAGCCAATACTCAACGCCCAGCACCCGGCCCACGCCTCCGAACACTTGGTTCAACGTTTGGGGAGGAAGTTTCCCGACCCTTTTCCGAAGACGGGGGCGGGAGAGGGTCGCGATCTGGGAGACGTTGGCTACGCTGGGGCGGGGGAGGCCGGTCTCCTGTGGGGCTAGGTACACGTTGCCGGGCGCCTCGGAGAGGCGGAGATTGGAGGTCAGGACGACGCACACGACGGTCTGGATTCCGCTCTCGTTGAAGGAATCGGATTGGGCGACGAGGACGGGGTGCCGGTAGCCTGGCTCCGATCCCAGATGGGTCGGAAGGTCCGCCCACCAGACCTCTCCTTGCCGGGCTACCACTTCTCAGGCTCAAGGTTCTCGAACTGGGCGCGCTCCATTTCTTCGGGGATTCGGGAATCCTCGGTCCGATACACCTCGTTTAGCTTTTCGGTCACGCGGTCAGCCTCCCGCTTTCGGAGAAAAGCCTGGAGGGCGGCGGCGTAAAGCCGGCTGCGGGGCCACTTGCGGCGCTTGGCCTCCCGTTCGGCTTCCCGGAAGATCGGATCGGGGATGGAAACAGCTGTTTTCATACCCTTAGTATTACAAGAGTTATACTATTGTCAAGGCCCCTTGCCGGAGAGGATGCCCTGGGCCCAGGAGAACAGCCTGGGCTCGACGGCATCGAGCGCGGCCTCGGAAACCGCACCCGTGAATTGGGCCTTCCGGAAGGTTTCGCCGAACTCCCCCTTCTCCTCCAGGACGAGCAGGGGGAAGGGATCCGGCTTGGGGGAGCGCTGGATCGTCACGTGGAATTGAGGGGCGGCAAGGACGGCGCCCCGGAAGCCGTCGCGGTTCCGCTCGACCAGGAAGTAGGCGGCGTCCGCGCCGGTTCCCTGGGCGGCCAGGAAGACCCTTCCGGGATCCAGGCCGATCTCGCCGGCCAGACGGTAGGCGAGGGCCAGGGCCAGGGCCGCTTCCTCCTTGGCGCTTCCCTTCCCCTGGCTGGATTCCAGGGAAGGAGCCAGGACGGCGAACCCGGCGGCGCGAAAGGCTTCGAAGGCCCCAGCCGAATCCTTGGCGCTTTCTCCTTTCCCGTGGAGGAAAAGGAGGAGGGGCCGGCGATCCGCGGCCGGGTCGTGGTCCTTCGGAAGTTTGAGAAGGTACTCGAGGGAGTTCTTGGATCCCGGGTGCAGGGCGTGGCCTTCCCTTGCTTGGGCGACCTCCGCGTCGAGGGCTGCCAGGGCCGCCGCGGCCTCCTTTTCCTCGAGGGCCTTGCGCAGGGTCTCCA
>JAHFOU010000361.1 GCA_023261525.1 Planctomycetota bacterium
GCCGCTATTCCTGGCGGCCTCCGGGGCCGGGGAGGCCACGGGGAAGCCCTGGCTGGGCGTATCCGGCCTGGAGCTGAAACAAGGCCAGGAGATCCCCCCGGTGGAGGGCCGGCGTTTCCCCCTGGCGTTGAGGATCGGGGCCGTCCTGCCCGCCAGCCCTGCGGACAAGGCGGGCCTCAAGGCCGGCGACGACGAGGTGGCGGCCGAGGGCGTGGATTTCTCCGTCAAACCCGAGGAGCTCCCCCTCGCCTTCCGCTCGTCCATCGGCAAGCGCCGACCCGGGGACGTGATGCGTCTCACCGTGGTCCGGGACGGGGTGGTCCGGGAGGCCAGCCTGGACGGCCAGCCCGCGGTGCTCCCCGAGGGCGCCGGCCCGGAGACCCTGCTGGCCGGCCGTCCTCCGGGGGCTCGCTGTGTCCTCTCGGCCCAGCGCCGGGTCACCGTCCTCGACCTGGAGGTCCGCCTGGAGGCCCTGCCGGTCCCCCGGCCCCTGCCTCCGGATGCCGGGATCTTCCCGGAAGGCTTTCCCGCTACCCCCGAGGAGACCCTGGCGAAGGCCCTGGTGGCCGCCCAGGCAGGCTGGAACGCCGACGTGGAGGACCTCTGCGGCCGCCTGGCGGCCTGTGAGGAGGGCGGGGACCCCTGGCGCCTGACCCGCATGGCCTATGCCCACCGCAATCCCTTCCGCATGCCCCAGGTCTCCCAGAGGCTGGTCCGGGAACTCGTCCTGGACCGTCCCGCCCTTCCCGACCGGATCCGCAGGGCCGCGGCCTGGCTGGATCACCCCCTGGCGGAGCTTCCCCCTCACCGCTTCGCGCCGGCCGGCCAGACCCTGGAGGCCCGTCTCGAGGAGATCGCGGGCATCCTGGCCGAGGCCAAGGTCCATTACGACAAGGCCTTTTCCCGCCTCAGCCCGGACGACCTCCAGTTCCTGGACAAGGCCCTGGACGGGGTGATGAAGCAGGTCGCAGGCGGAGGCGAAGTCCTGCCCCGACTCCTGGATCGGGTGGAGCAGGTGGACTTCACCGAGCTCTTCCAGGCCTCGGTGGTCCTGGCCGGGCTGGTGGAAGGGGTCCAGGGGGCCTTTCTGGAGGACCTCAAGACGGGCCTGAAGGCCTCCGGGAAGGAGAGTGCCACCCGGGACACCCCGGTGGGCGCCATCGTGATCACCTCGACCGGGTCAGACTGGCACCAGCCCGACTGGAGCAACCTGGAACGCGACCCCGCCGTCCTGATCGACCTCGGCGGGGACGATTTCTACACCCTTCACGCCGGGGCTTCGGGCCCCGGACGGCCCTTCTCCCTCGTGATCGACTGCGGCGGCAACGATGCCTACGAGAGCACCCGGGATGCCTCCCAGGGCTGTGGGCGTCTGGGCATCGGCATCCTGGCCGACCTGGGGGGGGACGACAGCTACCTGGCCCGGGACTGCGGGCAGGGCTCCTGCGCCGTGGGCGTCGGCATCCTGGTCGACAAGGGGGGGGACGACGTCTACCGGGGCGGGGACGGCGTCCAGGGTGCGGCGCTCTGGGGCATGGCCCTGCTTCTGGACGAGGGGGGCAACGATGTCTATGAGGCCACGGCCTATGCCCAGGCCTGCGGGATGCCCGGGGGATTGGGGATCCTGGCCGACGCTTCCGGGAACGACCGCTACTTCGCCAAGGGGCGCCATCCCACGGGCTATGGCAACCCGGGGATCTTCGATTCCCTGAGCCAGGGGTGCGGGTTCGGCTTTCGGGACTCCGGGGCCTCCGGGGGGATCGGTCTCCTGGCCGACCTGGCCGGCGACGACCGGTACGAGGCCGGGAACTTCTCCCAGGGGGGCGGCTACTACTTCGGATGGGGCCTGCTCTACGACGGTGCGGGGGATGACGCCTATATGGGCACCCACTACGCCCAGGGGTTCGCGGCCCACGAGGCCCTGGGCTATTTCGAGGATGCTGCCGGCAATGATCGCTATGCCACCCGCCAGGGCGTGGCCCAGGGCTGCTCCTGGGACGAGTGCGTGGTGGCCTTCCTGGAGCGGGGCGGGAACGACACCTACGACGGCGGCGGCCTGTTCTCCCAGGCGGCTTCCGCCCATAACGGCTTCTGCCTTTTCGTGGATTTCGGCGGGGACGACCTGTACCGCGGCGCCATGGTGCCCGCCCAGGCCGGGCCCAACGACTACCACGGGGGAACCAGCCTCTCGGTCTTCGTGGATGCGGGGGGCGGGAAGGACCGTTACGAAGGGAAGGGAGTTGCGGTATCCAACAACGCCCTGGTCCGGGGCGGGGCCCACGGGATCCTGGCCGACCTTCCCGCGGGGATGGCGGAGGCCGACCTGAAGGCGCTGACCCAGGCGGGAGCGGGAGCCTCCCTGCCCTGAGCCCGCCTTATTCCTCCTGCCAGAAGTAGGCCGGAGGACCCCCGCGCGGCGTATAGAGCAGGGTCAGGTCATCCAGGACGGGGGAGTCCAGGATCGGAGTGGACGGGGGCATGCTTCCTGACGCGCGGAGGAAGAGGGCCCGGATCCGGAAGGGCGTCGTCACGGTCCGACCGGGCGCCCAGTGCGGATCCCCGGCCGCCCAGCCCGGGGCGTCCTGGGATCGGCTGAGGGCGGGGGTCCAGAGGTAGCGCGGCAGGGACAGGTCACGATCCACCAGTTCCACCGCCGCGTAGTCCCCGGCCAGCTCCGGATCGGACGGGCGGACCCAGGTCCAGTGGACCTGCCTCAGGACGGATCCCGCGGGCAGGAGGAGGGGGGCGCTCAGGTAGGACCCCGCCTCATCCAGGGCGGCAGGGGAGGTGAAATCCCGGTAGGCAGCACCCTTGTAGTAGCGGCCCTCCTGGT
>JAHFOU010000362.1 GCA_023261525.1 Planctomycetota bacterium
CGTCCAGGGTGGCGTCCAGGGGATCCTGGCAGTGGTCCATCGGCGCGTTGGGAACGAAGGAGGCCTTGGGGCCGAGATAGAGGACGTTGGAGGCGCCTCCGGACCCGTTGGCGTAGCGGAAATCCAGCGTGGGATACAGGGGCGGGACCTTGATGGAAGAGCTGCTGGGGTACAGGGAGGCGTCATTGCGCTCGTCCGGCTGGATCCCGCGGTTGAGGGTGATGCGGGAACCCAGGGAACTGACGGACTGGTTGATGTCCCACAGGAGGGTGACCAGCTTCCAGCGATGCCCCGGCAGACGCAGGGTCGTGCATCCGGCGCCCTGCGCGCCGGAGGCATTCAACGGGGTCATCACCAGCTGTTCCGCGTTGTTGTCGGCGGCCGGGAACTTGTTTTCCCAGAGGAAGGCCAGGCGCCCCGCACGGTCGGCCACCCCATCCACGGCGGTGTTCGTCAGGAAAAAGCAGGCCGTGGGATCCCCGGCTCCGGGATTCCTCAGACAGCTGGTCAGGAGCATGTGCCCGCGCGCGGGGTACGGCCAGCTCCTGGACTGCTCGTAGCCCGGCTTCCACCAGAAGGAGATCGTGCCGTGCTTCGCATCCAGGTTGCCCAGGGCCTGGTACGCCAGCACCCGATTGTCGTCCTGTTCCGAGTAGATCCCGTCGGGACGCAGCATCCCGCAGCCACCCGTTCCCCAGAGCGGGGTGGAAGGGGGCGGCGGCGCGAGACCCTGGTTCGTCAGGATGCCCCCGCCCCCGCTGTAGTCGGCGTCGAAGCCCTGCGCCCAACGGGCCAGGAACATCAGGCCGGCGCCGTTGTCGGCGGTCTCCACGGTGGCCAGGGCGATCTGCCCGTCGTAGGCTGCAGGCGTCCCCGTCGCCGGGGCCGTCCAGACGGCGCGGGGTTCCGGGTAGGTCTGCAGGCTGACCCCGGGATCCTGGATCGTCTTGTGGCCGAAGGTCTTTCCCGTCCCGCCGGAGGGGGTGATGTACGGGGAGGACGCGGAGAAGACATCACTGCGGAAGTCGGTTTCATCCCCGGCGATGGCGGGATTGCCGAGGCTTCCCGCCACGAACTCGCCCTGGGTGGTCAGCCTGAGAAGGCTGTCCCGGGTCGTCTCGACGGAGATCGTGCGGGAGGCCAGCAGACGGCCCCGGGCGTCCAGGATCCTGCCCACGCAGGAGATGCGCCAGCCCGTGCGCGGGACGAGATTGAACTCCGTGGAATAGACGAGGAGATCGGACTTGTCGACAAGCTTCCAGCGGGAGGCGTCGGGATTGAACTTGTTCAGGTCCGAGTTCGGATTGAAGTTGGCCTTCAGGAGGTCCCGCTTCGCCTGCATCAGGTCGCTGGTCTGGGAGGGGTAATCCGGCGGGTAATAGCCGCCCCAGGCGCTGGCATCCGAGACGACGAGCCCATCGCAGAAGGCGTTCCACTGTTCCCAGGTCGCCAGTTCCCCGGTGGAGGCCAGGACCTGGTCGGCCACGCGGCGGCAGTCGTCCGTGGCCTGGGACCAGTCCAGCGTGATCTCCGCGAATCCGAGAGGGCCGACCGTATTCCACGGGCACCCCGGCCAGGCGAGGGGCGAGTAGAAGGCCGACTGGGCCTCGTCCACATACAGCCCCTTGAGGTTCGCGATCAAGGCGATGAGGGCGGGACGGCGGCGGCGGGCCCAGGAGAGGTCCACGGGGGAGCGGCCGACAAGGTTCCCGGAGACCGCCTCGAAGGAGGGCGTCGCACGGTTTGCGCCTCCCGCCGACAGGATCTTCGCCCAACTGGGATATCCGGACGAATAGGCCGGATCGTTGAGCATGGATTCCAGGGCGTTGGGACGGATGACCTTCTTGTCCACCCAGGCCTGGAGGGTCAGGTAGGGCTTGAGGGCGTCCAGCTTGGCCTGGCTTCCGCCCAGGGCCAGATCCCTCACCTGACCCCAGTCCCGCCATCCGTCCGAAGGCCTCCGGTCGATCAGGTTGAGGCCGTCCGCCTTCGCCACCGGGCCGTTCCCGGCGACGGCGTCCTCCCGGTCGATCGCCTCCGCCAAGGTCCCCAGCATCCGCCTCAGCACCAGGTTGTAGTCCGTGGTCCCCGTGGGATTCGAGTGGACGGAGGGATCCCCGCCGTTCACGAAGAAGCCCCCCGGAGCGGACACCTTGAGCGCATAGGTGTCCCTCTGCAGGATGCCGCTGGAGCCCCGCTGACGGCCATCCACCGGCACCAGGGCCGGATCGAGGTTGGCAGCGGACGTCCGGACGTGGAAGCTCGGGCGCATCGCCTGACGCACCGGGCAGGCGTCGAGGTCTGCGGCGCTCCCCGTCCCCGTGGCATGGAAGACCTCCTGGGCGGCCTCGTAGCTGGACAGCAGGCCGTCGGGGGAGCCGTCCCAGTTCTCCCCGCCGTAACGGCTGCCGGCGTCCTCCGGATCCTGCCCCGCCTCCAGCCTGGCCATCGCATCCTCCAGGCCGCTGCGGGCCAGCAGGAGGGCCCTCGTCGCGTTCAACCTCTGCTGGGAGGCCTGGCGCTCCAGCTGGGCCATGGCCAGGAAGGCGGCGGCCAGCACGGCGAGGACGCCCAGGACCCCCACCACCACCAGAAGCGCCAGGCCCCGGCGACTCATGACCGCCCCCAGGAAAGCAGGCGGGGCCCCCTCCCGACGGCATAGACGAGGCTGAGGTCGTCGAACACCGGGGAATCCAGGATGGGGACGTCCGGATCCACCGGGGTGATGCGGCGAAGCAGGACGCGGACCCTGAAGGCCCCCGCGACCGTGCGACGGAGCGCCCAGTCCTGACGGTCCGGGGTCCAGTCCGGGGCCTGGGT
>JAHFOU010000363.1 GCA_023261525.1 Planctomycetota bacterium
ACGGCCACGCGCCCCTGGTCGCGGATCTCCTGGGCGGCCCGGTCCAGGGCGTAGAGGGCACGTCCCTTGGAGAAGACCTCGGTGGTCGGGGAGTTGAGGTACTTGGGCGTCTCGTCGCCCAGGGTCCTGGCCCCGATGCCGATGGCCCGCCCCTGGGCATCGAAGATCGGGAAGACCACCCGGCCGCGGAAGCGGTCGTAGTGGCCGCGCCCCTCCTTCCCGGGAAGGGCCAAGCCCGCGCGCTCCAGGAGCTGGGCGTTGAAGCCGGCGGCCTCGCCCGCCTTGCGGCAGGACTCCCAGTCGTCCGGAGCCCAGCCCAGGCGGAAGGCGCGGATCCTCTCGTCATCCAGGCCGCGGGAACGCAGGTACTCCAGGCCCGGACAGCCGGGCTTGAGCAGGGCCTGCTCGAAGAAGCCGACGGCCCAGGCATTCACCTGGTGAAGGAGGTCCCGCTCCGAGGCCTTCTGGCGCGCGGCAGGACTCTCCTCCGGCAGGGAGACGTGGAACTGGCGGGCCAGCTCCCGGACGGTCTCGGGAAATCCCATCCCCGTGGTCTTCCTCATGAAGGAAATGACGTCCCCGCCCTCCCCACAGCCGAAACATTTGTAGGATTGCTTGTGCGGGTTCACGTTGAAGGACGGCGACTTCTCCTTGTGGAAGGGGCAGAGGCCGACGTAGTTCTTCCCAACCCTTTTCAGGGAAACATGTTGCGATATGAGGCTCACCAGATCCGCCGCCCCGCGGATCTGGTCGAGGACTTCTGGAGTGAATCCTGGCATGATGTCTTAAGACCCGCACTTTGCCCCAGGACTGGGGCAGCGTCAAGGCCTTGAAATCGTCGTTGTCCTAACTACTTGCCATTCTTGTTTGTTATGGCAATCGATCTCGAATTTTCCAAGGCGGAAGAAGGCGGACCCGCTTCCACTCATCAAGGTCCCCTCACCCATGCCCTGTTTCAGGACGGACAGTTCGGGACGAAGCTTCAGGGCTGGGATCTCCAGACGATTGAATAGATCCATCTTATTCTGTAGCAAGGTGTTAACAAATTTTTCAGGGGAGCGACGATCCGAGAAATCCCCGCCCAGGGCCCCATAGACCTCCTGGGTGCCCAGGTGAATTCCAGGCCACACCAGGATCAGAGGTCGGACAGGCGGGGAAGGCAGGCGCTCGATGCGCTCCCCCCTCCCGGTGCAGAGGGCCGTCCCCCCCTCCAGGAAAAAAGGCACGTCCGAGCCCACGGCGGCGGCCGGGCCCCGGGCGGCAGCCGGCTCCAGGCCCCAAAGACGGCAACAGGCCTTGAGGGCAGCCGCGGCATCGCTGGAGCCTCCCCCCAGGCCGGCTCCGGCCGGGATGCGCTTGTGCAGGCGGAAGGCCACGGCCTCCTTCACCCCGGCTTCCCGGGCCAGGAGCCTGGCGGCTTTCAGGACCAGGTTCTCCCCTCCGCCGCCGTCCGGAGGAATCGCAAGTCCTGTGCAGGAAAGGGTAAAGGTGTCGGCCGGTTCTGCCGAAAGATCGTCGGCCAGGTCGATTTCCTGGAGGACGGTGGCGACCTCGTGGTAGCCGTCCGGGCGACGGCCCAGGACCTCCAGGAAGAGGTTCACCTTGGCCGGGGCGGTGAGGCGGATCCCCATGGACCCCCGAGATCCTAACAGAAAGACCTTAAGCCCCGCTCGAACTTCGCCGATAGAGCCCTAGAGGTATGAGGTGGAGGGCAGGGATGCCTTCCGGAAGCCCAAGGAGGGGGGACATGGACAAGCACGCACCGCACGAGAAGCACGCGAGGCCGGAGCCCAAGGGCCCCGCCCGCCAGGAACACATCCAGGCCCTGAAGAAGCGCATCCGCAACGGCGGCTACGACGCCGACGGGAAGATCGACTCCCTGGTGGACCAGCTGGTCCGCGACGCCCTCTAGGCTCCGTTTCCAGCTTGGAGGGGAACCCCCTCCTGCGGGAGAATGCCGGGATGATGGAGGAGCTCTCCCGCCTGGACTTCGCCCGGCGCCTCCGGGCGAAGGACCCTTCCCTCTGGACGAAGGATGCGGCTCGGCAAAAGGCCATCGCCCACCGCCTCGGCTGGCTGGATCTGCCCCGGGCCCTGCCCACCACCCTGGAGGACCTGAACACCTTCCGTCGTGAGCTGGAAGCCGAGGCCCTGCGCCGCGTCCTGGTCCTGGGCATGGGGGGCTCCAGCCTCTTCGCCCGGGTCTGTGGGGCCAGGGTCCTGGACACCGTGGCCCCCGGAGCCGTGGCGCGGGAAGGGAATGCCGAAGGCGCCCTGATCGTCGTGGCCTCCAAGTCCGGAACCACTGCCGAGGTCTCGGCGCTGTATGCCCATTTCTCGAAGCGCATTCGCGACCCGCGGCGCTTTGTTGCGATCACGGATCCCGGCACCCCGCTGGAATCCCTGGCCCGTCAGGCCGGCTTCCGTCGCGTCTTCCTGGCCCCTCCCGATGTCGGGGGCCGCTGGTCCGCCCTCTCGGTCTTCGGCCTCCTTCCCGCCGTCCTTCGGGGCACAGCCGGAACCTCGGAGAATTGGGTTCGCTCGACGGAGAAGGACTGGATGACCCCGGGCCTGGAACTCGGGGCCTGGCTGGCCCAGTCTGCCCGCGCCGGCCGAAACAAGCTCACCCTCCTTCGGTCACAGGGAATGGAGGCCGTGGGCTCCTGGGTCGAGCAACTCGTGGCCGAAAGCCTGGGCAAGGACGGCCAGGGCCTCCTTCCTGTGCTGGATGAGACCTCAGGTCCCTGGGGCCCCGACCGGGCCTTCCTGGCCTACGAGGACGCCAAGGCCCCGCCTGGGACCTTCCGCCTTCCCTTGTTC
>JAHFOU010000053.1 GCA_023261525.1 Planctomycetota bacterium
TGGTCGCCAACCTGGCGCCGGCCATGGTGAAGGCCCAGGTGGTGGCGGCCCTGCGGGGGGACTGGCTGGCCGCCCGGGCCCTGCACTTTCGCCTCCAGCCCCTGGTGGAGGCCTGCTTCTGGGAATCCAACCCCATCCCGGTGAAAGCCATGCTGGCCCGGATGGGGCGCACCGGCCCGACGGTCAGGGCCCCGCTGTGCGCGCCCTCGCCGGCCACGGCGAAGCGCCTGAAGGAGATGGTCGCGGCCTTCGGACTGCGCTGAGCTTCTAGCGGTAGGCCCCGAGCATGGCCGTGGTGCGCACCGAGGTCAGCTGGGTGATGGGCGCCTCGACGAAGATGTTCGACTGCGTGTTGCCGTTCGGACCCGCCCCCGTGACCGCGCCCGAGGTGAAGACCGTCCGCATCTGCATGAGCTGGGCCATGGTCGGGCGGAGCTCCAGGGTCACCAGGGGGATGCCCACGCGGATGTAGCGGGTGTGCAGGTCCACGGCGCCAGCCCGGGCCGCCTCCACGATGAGGCGGGTGTGGTCGGCGGTCCAGCCGGTAGCCCGCCCTTCCACGACGGTCGAGGCCTCGGTGATCTCATGCGAGGAGTTCTGCTTGGCCTGCCTCTCCTGGTAGGCCTTGTAGTCCGCCTCGCTCATCCAGACCCCGGCCACCTTGCGGTACCCCAGGGACTCCCGGGCCTCCGCGAACTCCGGATCCAGGCCGATGACCGTCAGCCACTGCTCCCGGGCGTGGGCGTCCAGCCCCTGGCTGTGGCACCAGCGGGCCAGGGCGGCATGCCCCGGCACGGTGTTCGAGGCCTCCCTCAGACGGGCCTGGTAGAGCTGTTCGGGAGAGGGGGGGGCCGGCTTGCGGGAAGCCTCGGGGTCGGCCCAGGCGACGGAGAGGGCCAGGACGGGGACCACCAGCAGGAAACGGCTGAACATGGATGCTCTCCTCCAGAAAGGGCTACCCTGACCTAGAGCAAACTCCATTCCACGAGCCTTAGGATAGCATAGATTCATAACTGCTTCAGCACAATGTAGTTATGGAATCCATAAATTCTGGATTCCGGGAAATCCGTCTCCTTCCAGTGGACAACGTCCTCAAAACCTACTGGATGGCCTTCTTGGCATACGCCTTGGCCAAGGCGCAGAGGTCCTTCTGGGACATCTGCCGAAAATGGGCGTCGTAGCCGCCGTATTCCCTTTTTTGCGTGGCCAGCACGCACCCCAAAAGATCCCGGCGATGGACTCCGCCTTGTCCATACATCAGGAAGTGGCAGAGGACGCAGGACTGCTCATAATGTTTTCCCATCTCGCTCTGGAAGGCGCCCCGTTCCATGGCGAACAGATCAGGCAGGCCGTCCAGGACGGACAGGGCCTCGGCGACGTTGAACGTGTTCTTTCCCGTGGCGCTGCTGTTCCAATCCGTGACCTTGCCCTTGGAAAGCGGCTCCATGAGGACCGCCATGCCCTCCGCGCACCAAAGCCCGGCATCCCCGCCATTGTTGAGCACGATCCCGTTATGGATCAGATGCGTGCACTCGTGATAGGAGATCGGGCGGACCGGCACGGAGGGGTCTTCCCTTAAGAAGAAGAAGGCCTGGGAGACGTAGGCGAAGCCCGGGATGCGCGGATTCTTGGACGCCTCCACCTCGCCGGGAGCTTCGGAAGCCACGCAGGCCTGGTACTCCGCGGACGTCTTGAACATCCAGACGACCGGGGGCTCCTTGCGTCCCCAGATCCGCGTGACGCCCTCGAAGATCTCCTCCCAGATTCGGTATAAACCCTCGAGGGCAGCGGCATTCTCCAGCACCGTCTTCAGGGGCAACGTCGTCTTGAACAGGTAATGCTCGGTCGGGATCATATAGGCCTTGTCCCAGGCGACGTACTTTCCGGGATCCGGCTTTTCCCAGACGTCCCCGAACCTCACCAGCCCCGCCTTCAGGTTCTTCGCGGTCTCCTGGGGAAGCCAGCCCATCCCGGGGACCTGCACCTCCCCGCGGCGCTTGCGCACTTCCGGCTGGTCCGGATCCAGCCTCAGGGCCCAGGCTTCGACAGCCGCGGCTTCCGGCGGCTCCCCCTTGACCAAGAGTGCCGCGGCCTCCTTGGCCTCCTTGTGGTGCATCGCACTGCGTTTGGCCTCGTAGGCCTTCCAGTCCGCCTCCAGCCAGCCCTTATCCGGGAGTTTCATTTTCGCGCGTTTTTCCTCGTAGGCCTGCACCCCGGCATCCTCGGCTCCGACCAGCTGGGTGGCCATGCCGGCCTGGGTATCCGCGAAGCCGATGCAGTCCGCCTTCAGCATCTCTCCCGCCAGCTTCAGATGGTTCTTGGCCCAGCTCGCCTTGAGCGCAGGCCAGGGATCCGCGACCTCCTCGGCATGCAGGCCCAGCGAAGACAGCAGAAGGGCCGAGAACGCCAGGTACTTCATGATCCGCCACCTCCTAATCGGAGAGACGCACCTTCAGGAAGAGGGCCGGGGTCATGCGTGTCCGCCCCTCGCCCTCCTCCTCGTCGAAGCGGTGGGTGGGGAAGCCGGGCGCCAGGAGCAGGCCCTTGTGCATGCCGTCCCCGTCGTCGTCCCCGATCAGGAGGTTGATCCTCAGCTCGCCCTCCTCCACGGGGGGGCCGCCGCGCAGGGAGCTCCAGGGGATGGCGGCCTCGTAGACGGTCCCCGAATCGTCCGGCCGGCGACGCGCCGAATAGTCGCCGGGAGGGAGGGTGGCCGGATCCGGGGGCTTGGGCCGGGGGTTCTGGATGGCGATCCCGCCCTGGAAGGGGTTCCTGCCGTTGCCCTGGGCATCGATGGAGAAGAAAAGGAGGTCCCCCTTGCCGGGATGGCGCTCGTCGAAGACGACCTCCTTCTGGTCGTCCACGTCCGCCGCGAAATAGAAGAACTCCTCGTCCCAGGCCAGGTAGAGGCGGGCGGAAAGATCCTCCGATCCGCTCCAGACGGCCTTGGGGTCCCGGCCCTTGGCGAAGACGTGGAGGTCGACCGGGATGCGAAGCTCCCTGCGGAGGTGCTCGGCCCATCCGTCCCTCAGGTCCCCGTCGATCTGGGGCGGGCTGCGGAAATGCTGGGCCTTCATGACCTCCCCGGCCAGGAGGGCCTCGGTCTCCCGCCAGGGCTCCAGGCGGGCGCGGATCTCGGACGCCGGGACCGAGGGGTCGCCGGCCAGGGCGGCGGCGCCCAGGGCCTGGAGGGCCTCGCCATAGGCCCCGGACCGGAAGCAGGCGTCCGCCAGGGCCAGGGCCTCCCGGGGATGCTCCGGGGAGGGACGGGTCGCGCGGGCGCGCCAGAGCGGCCTCAGGACGTCGAGATCCTCGCAGGGGATCCAGGCGGACGCCGCGAGGGAGCCCACCCAGAGAAAGCCCTCGCCCAGGGGCTGGACGACGGAGGCCGGGTCATGGAGGCCGTCGTAGGCGCGCAGGGTCCTGCCGGAGGCGGGATCCAGGAGGGCCGCCTCGTCGCGGGAGGGTGCCCAGACCAGGAGTCCCGACGGCAGGGGGAGGACCTGGGCGCCTGTCAGGGCCTGGGGCCAGATGTCGCTGCGCCAGCGCAGGGTGCCCGAGTCCAGGGCCCAGGAGGCCATCCCGGTGCGGCCGGGGGAGGACAGGCAGGCCACCAGGGCCCCGCCCAGGATCCTCGGGGACGTCAGCTCCCCCTCCAGGAGCTCGCTCTCCCAGAGCTTCCGGCCGGACTCCGGCGCCAGGGCCAGGAGGCGGGGCTTCTCCTCCTCCGACGCGGGGATCAGGATCGCCTGACCCTTGGCGGTGACCAGATCCTGCCAGCAGGGCGTCGGCGAGGCCTGCTCCCAGCGGGGGGCCGTCCCCGCGGCCGGATCCAGGGACAGGGCCAGCAGGCGCCGGCTGCCGAGAAGGATCAGGGCGGATCCGGAGCCCTCCGGGGTCTGGACGGCCCCGACGCTCTCGGTCCCCAATTCGAGGGAGGCGATCTCCTTGCCGGCGGCCAGGTCGATCCATCGCGCGCGGGCCGGGGCGATCCCCGAGGACGAGGTCACCGCCAACAGGAGCTTCCCGGCCGGCAGGGGAGGCGCCGCCAGCGGAGCCCCCATCTCCAGTCTCAGGCGTTCCCGGCCCTCGGCGTCCAGGAAGAGGGCCTGGCTCAGGGTCTCGACGACGAGCCCGCCGCCGCTGGACGGAGGCAGGGGCCAGACATGCAGGATGCGGCCCTTGGCCTGGACGTTCCAGCGGGGCTTCCCGTCGGAAGGGTCCAGGGCCAGGAGGCGCTCCCCCTCGGAGAGGACGACGAGATCGGAGATCCAGAGCGGGCTGGAGGTCCCCCGTGTCCCCGGCCTCTCCCAGCGCAGGGCTCCGCTGGCAGGGTCCAGGGCCTGCAGGCCTCCATCCTCGATCTCGCACAGCAGGGGCAGGCCCGGGGGGGGCGTCAGGAAGGCTTCCCCCCGGCGCATCCTCCAGGTCAGGCGGGGGGGAAGGCTCGCGGAAGGAGGCCTGGCCTCCCGGGCGCAGGCCAGGCTGTTCGGGAAGCTCTCCACCACCTCGCGAAGACCGCCCTGGGAGAGGCGCTCCTGGGCCCTCTGCTCGACGGCTTCGTAGGCGCCCCGCCCGGACTCTTCCAAGACCTCCTCGATCGCCAGGCGTCCGACCCAGTCGGCCCTCAGGACGCCGTGGGCCCAGGACAGGGTGCCGCCCGAGGGATCCTCGATCATGCGCTGGAAGGCGGCCACGGCCTGGGCGGGGCGGGAGGCCTTGCGGAAATCCTCCCCTTCGCGGAAGGCCCAGGCCATGCGCCGGAGGGCATCGGGCGCCGAGGCCGCGGCCCGGCCGAAGGCCTCGCCGGCGCCCGGCCAATCCCCGGCGTCCTCCCGGAGGCGGCCCTGGAGGGCTTCGGCCTCGGCCCGGCCTTCCGTCGCCGCGGCGCCCGAGGCCCGGGAGAAGGCCGCCAGGGCCCGCTGGGGATCCCCCTGGCCCAGGGCCAGGCGGCCCAGCCCCAGGGCGTCGCCGGAGGCTTCCAGGCGACGACGGCTCTCCGGCTCGGGCTCGAAGGCCACCAGCCGGGCAGGCGAACAGGCCAGGACCAGGCCCGAGCGGGCCAGGAGGTTGGACCCCCTCAGCGTCTCGTCCGTCCAGAGGTCCCGATGCAGGACGCGTCCGGTCGCGGGATCCAGGATCACGGGACCCTCCCGTCCGGGAAGGACCAGCCCCTCGGATCCCAGACAGCCCAGCCCTTCGATGTCCACGGGAGTCTCCCAGAGGGGCTTGCGGTCCTCCAGGGCCAGGGCCCGGGCTGAGGCGGCCCCGGAAAGGAGGACCCGCCCCCCATGGACCGCCAGCAGGGCGTCGGACTCCCGCCTCGGCTCCCTCCAGCGCAGAGCGCCGTCGGAGGCGGAGACGCAGAGCAGGGCCCCGCAGTCCCTCGGGGCGGCCAGGAGGCAGCCTTCGGCCGAGAGGGGAGGGCCGGGCCCCCAGCGCCGGCCCGTGCGCTGGGCCCTGCGACGCTCCCCCTCCGAGAGGACGTCGTAGCGCATCAGCCAGAGGATCTCCCCGCTGGCGGCATCGAGGGAGGCCAGGCATCCCATCTCCGTCTCGACGGCCAGGGCCGAAGGAAGAAGGGCCAGGCCCCCGCGCAGGCCGTCCGACGCCAGGCCCGTGTCGAAGGAGGAGGCCAGGGGCCGCTTCCAGAGGGCGCGGCCGTTGCGGGCCAGCAGGGCCCAGGCCTCGTAGGAGACGCTGGGGCCCACGGGCACCAGGACCCCAACATAGGCCACGCCGTCGCGGACCGAGGGCGGGGTCACGACCTGGGCGGAGGCGGGGGTCTCCCAGACCTTGAGGCCTCCGCGGCGCTCGAAGGCCGCCAGGCGCCCGTCGAGGGTGGCCAGGCAGAGCGCCCCCGCGGGACAGGCGGCCAGGGGGCCGTCCGTGGGCCTGCGCGAGGACGCCACCGGATCCCCGCTGCTCCAGAGGGGACGGCCCGAGGCGCGGTCCAGGACCGAGATCCCGCCGGCGCCGGCCAGGAAGACCTCGGCGCCGTCCGCGACGGGGAGATAGGGCCTGGGCATGGGCAGACCCCGCAAGGCGTGGTCCCTGCGCAGGGCATCGGCCTGGGGATCCACGACGGCGGACCAGCGGGGAAGGCCGGGGCGGGCCGACGGGAGGACGGAGGGATCCCCGGTCTTCTCGACGCCGAGATACTCCCGGACAGCCTCCAGTTTCCGCTGGGCCAGGGCGGCCAGGGGGCTGTCGGGCCTCAGGCGCCTCAGGGCCGACCAGGCCGCCAGGGCCCCCAGGGGATCCCCGGACTCCAGCAGGACCTCGGCGAGACGGTCCAGGGCCTGGTCGCCCACGGGGCTGAAGGGATAGCGCCCCGCGAGACGCCTCAGGGCCGCCGCGTCGGCTCCGGCCTGGAGCCAGAGTGAGCGGGCCGGGCCGGCCGTGCGCTCCGTCAGCAGGCGACGGGCCTCCTCGGGCCAGGCGGCCAGCCTCCTCAAGGCCCTGCCCCGGGCGGACTCGTAGCGGGAGGCGCCTTCCGGAGCCACCTGCCCGCTCTCATCCACCCCCACCAAGGGGTCGGCGGGATCGGCCTCCAGATCCAGGACCTTCTGGTACTCGACGGCCGCCTCGGCCCAGGCCCCGGCCTTCTCGTAGCCCTCCGCCAGGGCGAGGGCGTGGGCCGCCGACGCGTCCTCGCGCAGGAAGAGGGCCGGGCGGGCGTCGGTGGAGGAGGGCGTGCCCGACGGCTCTTGCAGCGCGGCCAGGGCGGCCGCGGCGGTCAGGGCGGCGCAGGCCAGGACCGCAGGACGGGAGAGCCTCAGCATGCCTCCACTATAACACGCGCTCAGCGCCGTTCGTGGAAGAGCACGGCCCGGTCCCGGCCCGCGGCCTTGGCCTGGTAGAGGGCCTGGTCGGCAGCGGAGAGCAGGTCCCCCCAGGAGGTCATCTCCGGGCTGAGGACGGCCGCCCCGATGGAGAGCGTGACCGGGATGGCGATGCCCCCGGGCCCGGTCTCCACGGGCGTGGCGGCCACCTGGCGCCGGATGCGGTTGGCCACGCGCATGGCGACGCTCCCAGTGGCGGTGGGCAGGAGGCAGGCGATCTCCTCGCCGCCGTAGCGGTAGGCCGTGTCGCTTCCGCGGATGGAGGCGGCGAGGCGTTTGGAGACCTCGCGGAGCACCTTGTCCCCGGCGGGGTGCCCGTAGGTGTCGTTGATCTTCTTGAAGTGGTCCAGGTCGGCCAGCAGGAGGGCGGCCCGCTCGCCGCGGGAGCGCAACTGGGTCAGCAGGGCCGGGGCCCGCTCCAGGAGATGGCGCTTGGTATAGAGGCCGGTCAGGACATCGGTGACCGCGGCACTGCGCAGGGCGGGGTGCTGGAGGGCCATGGCCAGGTGCTTGGCCAGCTCGCGCAGGATGTGCTCGGCCGCGGCGGCCTGGGCGGCGTCGCCGAGGCGCACGGCCAGGACCCCCAGCTCGGCCCCCTCGGCGGCCAGGGGGACGGCCAGGGTGTCCCCCTCGCGGTGGAGGCGGCGGGCGGACCAGGCCGTGGCGGCGGCCTTCTCGGGCAGGGCGGAGGCCCCCTCCGCGGCGGCATCGGCGAAGCGGGTCTTGCCTTCCGTGAGCAGGGCAGCCAGCTTCAGCTCCCGCCCGTCCCCGGCCAGGTAGAGGCCCACCGCCTCGGGGGACATGAGGCCGTCGACGATGCCGAGGATCTCGGCCGCCACGGGCTCGAAGCGGGTCTCGGAGCTGAGCGCCCGGCTCAGCTCCCTCAGCGCGGAGAGGACCTCCACCTCCGAGTGCAGGGAGGAGACCCGGCCCTCCAGGAACTGCTCGCGCTCCTTGAGGGCGTTCGCCTCGGCGGTGGCAAGGGAGGCCTCCTGGCCCCGGCGCTCGGCCAGGCGCAGGGCGGAGGCCCCGCAGGCGGCCAGGACGCCGTTGAGGATCCAGCCCACGGAGGCGAGGTTGGCGCCGCGGAAGCCGGCGTAGGCGGCCAGGACCCCGGAGACCAGGGCGGCGACCCCCAGGGCCCAGGAGATGAAGGCGGGCTTGCGGATCACGGGGTCACCTGGAGGCGGGCGGCCAGGCGCTCCACGCCGCGGGGCCCGAGGCCGGGGACCTGGGCCAGCTCGTCGAGGGTCCTGTAGGGGCGATGGGCGACCAGCTCGGAGGCGAGCTTGGGGCCGACCCCGGGCAGGGCCTCCAGCTCGGCGGCGGAAGCCCGGTTGAGGTCCAGGCGGGGGAGGGGGGCGGGGGGCGTCAGGCGGGTGATCTCGGGGGGCTGGGGCCTCAGGGCCAGGACGCGGCGGCCGAGGAGGACAAGGGCCAGGAGCAGGAGCCCCGTCAGCATCCAGGCGTCGCGTCGGGTGAGGCCCATCGGGGCATTCTAGCTCCTGCGGCGCCGGCAGGGAAACGCCGGCGGGTCAGGGGCAGGGGGCGGAAGCGAGACGGCGAAGGGCGTCACTGGCATCCCATTTCACCGATTCGTCCTGGAGAAAGACTGCGATGTCCGGAGCATGCCGGGGTCCAAGGTAGTACAAGGCCCAGACCGCCAATCGGCGCACTTCGAAATCTCCATCTTTGGAGAGGGCGACGATGGATGGAGCGCACGCCTCGACCTTAAGTTCTTTCAGAGCAGAGATGGCGGCGCGACGCACCATCACGTCGGGGTCCTTGAGCAGGGCGGCGATATCCTGGGCCTGTTCCTTGGCTCCGAGCTTTCCCAGGACGGTGGCGGCCATTCGGCGATCCTCGGCATCGGCGTTCTTCAGAAAGGGTGCGATGTTCGAAGCGTATTCCTGGGCCCCCAGTTTTCCCAGCGCTTCGACAGCTCGATAGCACACCATCCTGTCCTCATCCTTGAGCAGAGCAGCGATCTCCGGAACGTACTCCTTGCTTCCCAAACCGCCGAGAGCCTCGACGGCAGAATGGCGTGCCCTGGAATCCCCGTCCCTGAGCAGCGCCGCAATGCCGGGAACGTATTCCTTGGCGTCAAAACTGTACAAGGTCCAGGCGGCCGTCTGTCGAACCACGGCATCCCTATCCTTAAGAAGAGCGGCAATATCGGGAACGTACTCCCTGCGTCCAAGTTCATCCAGGGTGTCGGCAGCGAAGATGCGCAATGCCGGGTCTTCGTGCCCGAGCAATCCAGCGACGTCGGAAGCCTGGGCCTGCCAAGCCGGGCTTTTCTGGTTGAACCACTGCAGGACGGGACGGCAGAAATGGGGCCTCCAGAGCTGAACGACGCAGACCTTCAGATTGAAGGGCATGCCATTCCGCCATCCGCCGTAACACAACAAGGCCGACTGAGCGAATAGGAAAAGAGTACAAAACAGGGCTCCGAGCATCCCTGCCATCCACCGGACCATAGCACTCCACTGGGGACAGAGCCTCCAGGAAACGAAGGCAAAAATAACCAGCACAGGATAGATAAGAAAACCCCAAGGACCGCAGGGAAAGGTTGCCAGGAACAGCACGATGCAGGTTTCCTGGGAGACCTCTTTATTGGGGTCCTGATGATACGCCACCAGGACATGCCCCGCCCCGTTGACCAGGGTGTAGAGGAGCAGGGCCACCGGCACCCAGACCGCGAACCAGGGCAGGCGGGCGCGGAGGGGGACCTTCTCCTCAGCAGTCATCCAAGCGATTCTAGAACCCGCCCCTCGCTTGCGCTACCGTAGGGGCGTGAACGATCTCGCCGGCACCACCAAAACCGAACTGGAAGCCTCCTTCGAGAAGGCCGGCCTCAAGCGCTTCCATGCCGACCAGGTCCTGGGCTGGATCCACAAGAAGGGCGCCTTCTCCTTCGCGGAGATGAGCAACCTCCCGGCCGCCCTGCGCAAGGAGCTGGCGGCCTCCTGGTCCCTGGGCCCGCTGAAGGTCCTGCGCCGCCTCGACGACCCGGACGGCACCTCCAAGTTCCTCTTCGGCCTGGAGGACGGCCAGGCCGTCGAAAGCGTCCTCATCCCCGCCCCGAACCGCTGGACCCTCTGCATCTCCACCCAGGTCGGCTGCGTGGTGGGCTGCGTCTTCTGCGCCAGCGGGCTGAGGGGCCTCCAGCGCAACCTTACGACCGCCGAGATCGTGGGCCAGGTCCTCACCGCCCGCAAGGAAGGGGGGAAGCGCATCGACAACCTGGTCTTCATGGGCATGGGCGAGCCCTTCCAGAACTTCTCCGGCGTGATGAAGGCCGTGGAGATCCTGGTCGCGCCCTGGGGCGGCGGCATCGGCCAGCGCCACGT
>JAHFOU010000364.1 GCA_023261525.1 Planctomycetota bacterium
GCCCTTCCGCCCAAGACCTTCAAGGGCCTGAAGATCACCCGCCAGGGCCTGGCCGCCTTCCAGGACCGCTTCGAGCGCCGGGAAGGGGAGAAGGGCGTCTACCTGGCCGGCGTGCCGGCGGACCACGGCGAGGGTCTGGACATCGACGTGAACGCCCTGAAGGCGGGCTACATCTCGGTCACGCCCCTGCGCCAGGACCTCACCCACGACGAGCTCTTCGAGCAGTTCAAGGCGCTGTGATCCCCCACCGGACCTGGGGGAATCCGAAGGATCCGGCTCTCCTTCTCCTGCACGGGATGTGGGGAGGGGCGAGGCATTGGGAGGAGGCCGGGCCTCTTCTCGCCCAGGGGCGCTTTGTCGTCGCCCCTGACCTGCCCGGCTTCTCGGCCGAGGGGGGAGGGCGCCACGACTACCACCCGGCCCGCTTCGCCGGGGACGTCCTGGCCCTGATGGACGGCTTGGGGATCGCACGCGCCGCCCTGGCCGGGAACTCCCTGGGCGGCCGGGTCGCGGTGGAGACGGCCCTGACCTCGCCGGAGAGGGTTTCCCATCTCGTTCTGGTGGCGCCCGCCGGTCTCACCCCGCCGGCGACCTGGCTCAGCGCGCTTCCCAAGTGGAAGGTGCCCCTGGAGGACGGCCCGACGGCCATCGAGCCGAAAGGCTACCTGGAGCTGACCCTGACCCAGATCTTCGCCCGCCCGCTCTCGGATCCCTCGATCGCCGCGGTCGTGGCCCGGGAGCGCGCGGCCCTGGCCGCCCTGCCCTTCGCCGCCTTCCTCAACGGCAGCGCCCGCTGCCTGACCGAGATGTCGAAGAGCGTGCCGGATCCCGCCCGGCTGGCGTCCATCGCCTGTCCCAAGGGGCTGATCTGGGGGAGGGAGGACCGGCTCATCCTCCTGGAGGTGGCCGAGCGGCTCCGGGCCCTCTGGCCCTCGTCCCGCCTGGAGGTCCTGGGCGGACTCGGCCATTGCCCCCAGATGGAGGACCCGCGGGGATTCTCGGCGGCCCTGGATAGAATGCTCGCGTGAGCCCCCAGCCGCGTACCTGGAGCCTGATCGGGTCCGGCGCCGCCGGCACCGCGGTGGCCGCCCTCCTCGTCCGAAGCGGGGACCGCGTCGCCGGGATCTGGTCCCGTCGCACGCGCCGCGCCAAGGCCGCGAAGGCCCTGATCGGCCAGGGCCGGGTCTTTGCCAAGGCCGAGGATGCCGCCCAGGCGGCCCCCTGGCTGCTGATCGGCGTGCCGGACGGGGCCATCGTCTCCGTCATCCTTCACCTGCACCGCGCGGGGGCCCTGGCCCCGGGCCAGACGGCCATCCACCTGTCCGGAGCCCTGCCTGCCTCCGTCCTCAAGGTCCGTCCCGGACTGCGCTACGGCTCCCTCCATCCCATCCAGACGCTCCCCACCGCGGAGGAGGGGGTCGCCCTCCTGCCCGGAGCCTATGTCGGGGTCGAGGGTCCCTCGGCCATCCTCCCGGAACTGGAGGTCATCGCACGCGACCTGGGAGGGATTCCGGTGAAGGTCCCGTCCGCCGGCAAGCCCCTCTATCACGCTGCCATGGCCATGGCCTCCAATCACCTGACCGCCCTGGCCGCCGCCTCCGCCGAGATGCTGGTCCAGGCCGGCTTCTCCCGCCGCCAGGCCCTGGCTTCCCTCCAGCCCCTCATGCGGGGGACCCTGGAGGCCCTCTCGCGCCGGGGCATCCCCAAGGCCCTCACCGGCCCCGTGGCCCGGGGCGACGCCGGGACGCTCCGCGCCCACCGCGCGGCCCTGCGCGACGCCCTGCCCGAGCTCCTGCCCCTCTACAACGCCTGTGCCCGTCAGGCCCTGAGGCTGGCCCGCGCCAAGGGCCTGGGCGCGGCGAGGGCCCGGGAGGTCGAGCGGGTCCTCCGGTCGCCGTGATTCCGACGAAGGTCATCGTTTCCGTGACGGGGCCGGTCGCCGGGGCCGGGGCAGCCCAGGCCCGTCTGGCCGAGGCCCTGGGCGCGGACCTGCTGGAGTTGAGGCTGGACCTCTTCGAATCCCAGGCCGCGGCGCTTTCCGTCCTCAAGGACAGGACCCGTCCGGTGATCGCCACCTGCCGGCTCAAGGCCGACGGGGGGAGATTCTCCGGGAGCGAGGCCGCCCGCAGGAAACTGCTGACCGCCGCCGTCAAGGCCGGGGCCGCCTGGGTGGACCTGGAGCTCGCCTCCCTCGGGTGGAAGCCGGACGGCGCCAAGGTGATCGGCTCCGTGCACGACCTGGAGGGCGTCCCGAAGGATGCCGCCGGACTCCTCAAGAGGATGCTGGCGTCCGGGGCCGAGGTCGCCAAGCTGGCCGCCATGCCGCGCTGCCTGAGGGAGGCCAAGGTCCTGCTGGACCTGAACGGCCTGGCTCCTGGCCGCATCGCCGCCTTCGGGATGGGGCCTGTCGGCGTGCCGACCCGACTCCTAGCCGGACGCTTCGGGGCCTGGGGCGTCTATGCCGCCTCCGACATCGGCCCTCCCGCCGCGCCGGGCCAGATCCCGCTGTCCGAGATGCTGTTCCCGATGCGCTGGAGGGAGGTCAAGGCCTCGACCCGCCTGTACGGCCTCCTGGGCAATCCCGTCTCCCAGAGCCCCGGCCCCTGGGCCCACACCGTGGCCATGCGCCTGGCCGGGGTCCAGGGCCTCTACCTGCCGCTGGAGGCCGTCGACGCGGAGGATGCCCGCTGGGCCTTGGGGAAGGGCGGGTTCGGCCTCCAGGGTGTGAGCGTGACGAGGCCCTTCAAGGAGGCGCTTCTGGATGCGGCGGAGGAGCGCACGACGGAGGCCGCCCAAT
>JAHFOU010000365.1 GCA_023261525.1 Planctomycetota bacterium
GTGACCTCCTCAGGCGCCAGGGCCTGGATCTTCTGGATGACCTCCCGGATCTCGACGGAGTCCCCCTGGAACCCCTGAGCCACCCCTACGGGCGCCGAGACCGTGGCCTGGACGGGCTCGAGGGAAGCAGGCGGATCGACGGCCTCGCCGCCATGGCTGGTGGTTTTGTCCTTCTGGATCACCAGGAGCTCGACGGGTCCCACTTGCAAGGTATCGTGAAGGGCGATGGCCTTCTCCTTCACGGGAAGCATGTTCAGGAAGGTGCCGTTGGTGCTCTTCAGGTCCTTGAGGACCCATCCTCCATCCTTCCAGACCAGCTCGGCGTGCCGGCGGGAGATCCCGTCGTTGGCCAGGAGGATCTCGGCGTCGCGGGCGCGTCCGATACGATAGCGTTTGGCAGGATCGTCGAGCGGGAAGGTCCTGCCCTGCTCCAGCCCGTTGCGCACATAGAGAAAGAGCATCCCCCCGATTCTAGGAGGTTCCCGCCCGCCTTGCCAGGGGACGCCCGAGGCAGACGCTCAGTGCGCCCGCCAGACCTGGAGCGCCAGGACGAAACCGTTGGCAGCCGCGTGCAGGAGGAATGGGGCCAGAAGGCCCTCGGTCCTCACCGCCAACCAGGCGAAGGCCAGCCCCCCCGCCAGTTGGGAGACGGGCAGGAGTCCCGGATCCAGGAGGGCATGAGCCCCCGCGAACAGCAGGGCCGAGACGAGGATGGCCGCCGCATCCGGCATGCGGGCCCTCAGGGCGGGCAGGAGGACGCCCCGGAAGACCGCCTCCTCCGCCAAGGGCCCCAGGAGCACCATCGCGATCCCCGCGAACAGCATCCTCTCCGGCAGGGCATCGTCCGGCCGGGCCCCTCCCGTGATCATGCGGCCGAGGTCTCCCCAGCCCCAGAGCAGGCCCAGGACCCCCAGCATCAGGCCGAAGGAGAGCGCGGCCCCCGTCGCGGCCGGAAGGGCCCGGCGCCAGGAGCCGACGGGAGGCCGGGGAATCCCCCAGGCCCGGGATGCCAGGAGCAGGACCCCGAGATCCAGCAGGCGGACCACGCCGGTCAGGGCCAGGGCGGCCTCCTCGCTGGGAACCCGGATCCTGGAGGACAGGAACTCCAGCAGGGCCAGGGCCGCCAGGAGACGCCCCGCCGTGGACAGGTCCCAGCGCCGGCTCCTCGGCCCATCTGGCGCAGGGCGTCGCGGGCGATCATGGCGTTGTACCAGAGGTCCTCCCGGGCCATCTGGAGCAGGGCGGAGATGGCCCTCGGATCCCGGATGCGGCCCAGGGCCTCGCCCGCCTTGCCGCGGACCAGGAAGGCAGGATCCTTCAGCGCCGCGGACAGGGCGGGCACCGCCGCCGACCCGCCGTCCAGGCCCAGGGCCACCGCCGCCCACTGACGGGTCCGGAAGTCCAGGGCCTGATCCCCCAGGGCCCCCATCAGGGCCTCCACCCGGCGCCCATCCCCGGGAGCGACCATGCCTGCCACGGCCCAGGTGTAGGCCGCCTCCCGCTGGAGGCGGGGCGTCGGCGATCCAAGCTGGGCGACCAGGAAATCCAGCTCCTCCTCGGAAAGACGGGCCTTGTCCGGATGGGCGGCCAGGGTCCCCCGCAGGGCCGCCATGCGGGACAGGGGGCCGCCCGGAGCCTCCGCCGTCCCGCGCCATGTCCAGATCCCTCCGAGGACGACGAGCAGGAGGAGGGTCGCGCCCGCGACACGCACCCTTCCCGGCGCCAGGCAGGCCAGCGAGGCCAACAGCAGGAGAAGCGCCACCCCCAGGGCCCCGGCGATCAACGGAGGCGAGGAGCCCAGGCGGATGAAGAGCCTCGTCTCCCGAAGCGGCTCCGGGGACCGGCTGGCCCGGTACATCGCCTCCCAGAGCTTGCGGGGATCCCGGAAGGGCAGGGCCAGGCAGGGCAGGCCCGCCGTCGCGGCGGGGACCAGGGCCTTGCCCGTCCCGGCGCGGAAGGCCACCAGGGCCGAACGGGCCAGGGAGGGATGGCGGCGCGCCAAGGCCTCCTGGACGCGTCGGGGATCCTCCCGGTCCGCGTCCATTTCCAGGACCACCAGCTCATGCCCCCCCTCGGCCAGGAGCCTCTCCGCCTCCCCCGGCGCGCAGGACTCGGTCAGGTATCCCCGGTCGGCCAGGTAGGTGGTCAGGTTGCGGCGGTCGGTCCCGTCCTCGACGGCCAGCAGGGCCAGCTTCTGGGGACGCTCGGAGGGATCGGCCAGGGGCAGGGTCGCCAACGGGGTCCAGCGGTAGTAGCTTTCGACCAGGGCCCGGCCCCAGGCGTGCTCCAGAAGGAGGTTGTCCCGGGTCTCCCACTGGCCCATGGCCTCCGGATCGGGCGCCAGGGAGGCCGCGGCGCAGAGGATGGCCAGGGCGGCGATCTTCATGGCGCCGTCCCGGGACGGGGGCCCACCCAGGCCACGACCGCGCCCACGGTCCAGGGCAGGCCCAAGGCCAGGACCAGCAGGGGGCCCGGGTACGAGGGCTCCCAGAGCCTCCAGGCCAGGAAGACCCCCAGGGCCAGCGGCAGGGCCAGTCCGGCCTTGCGGGAAGGCGGCAGGAGAAGGGCCCCCAGCGTCAGGCCCGTCATCCCGGCCAGCCAGCGCAGGGCCTCGCCGCGGGAGGGGTCGCCCCCGAGGGACCAGAGCACGCCGCCCCAGACCGCCGCCCAGGCGATCCAGGCCGGCCTCCAGCCCCGGGCCAGCAGCAGGAGGGCCAGGGCCCCGCCCAGGGGCCAGCCCGCCGTGAGGCCGTAGAAGAGGCCGGCCGCCAGGTCGTCGTGCCAGTCCAGGC
>JAHFOU010000366.1 GCA_023261525.1 Planctomycetota bacterium
CCAGGGCGGCGACCCCACCGGCACAGGCCGCGGCGGCCCCGGCTACACCATCCCCGACGAGTTCTCCCCCAAGCTCCGCCACACCGGCGCCGGCATCCTCTCCATGGCCAACGCCGGCCCGAACACGAACGGCTCCCAGTTCTTCATCACCCTGGGCGCCACGCCCCACCTGGACGGCAAGCACGCCGTGTTCGGCAAGGTCATCGAGGGCCAGGACGTGGTCACGAAGATCGGCAACGCCAAGCGGGATGCCGGCGACCGCCCCCTCCAGGAAGTGAAGATGGTCAAGGTCACCGTGAGCAAGGCCGCGGGGGCCAAGAAGTAGCCTAGAGCTTGAAGTCCTCGCCGAAGTAGCGCTGGCGGGCCAGGGAGTTTCGCACCAGGTCCTGGGGGGTCCCCTCCGCCAGGATGCTCCCCTGGTCGATCAGGTAGGCCCGGTGGGTGATGGCCAGGGCCTCGCGCACGTTGTGGTCGGTCAGCAGGATGCCGATCCCCTCCCCGGACAGCTCGTGGAGGTGCTGGCGGATCTCCGAGACGGCCTTGGGGTCCACGCCGGAGAAGGGCTCGTCCAGCAGGAGGACGGCCGGGGTCCTCAGGAGGGCCCGCGCGATCTCCAGGCGCCGGCGCTCCCCGCCCGAGAGGGTGTCCCCCAGGGACTTGCGGAGCTTGCCCAGCCCCAGGCGCTCCAGCAGGGCGTCGGCCCGGCGCTTCTGCTCGACGCGCGCCAGGTCCATGGTCTCCAGGATGGCCAGGAGGTTCCCCTCCACCGTGAGGCGGCGGAAGATGGACGGCTCCTGGGAGAGGTAGCCCATCCCCTGCCGGGCCCTCAGGTACATGGGCACCTGGGTGATGTCCGCCCCCTTCAGGGCGATCCGGCCCGCGCCGGGACGGATCATGCCGGTCAGCATCTTGAAGGTGGTCGTCTTGCCGGCGCCGTTGGGCCCCAGGAGTCCGACGATCTCCCCTCCCGAGACGGACAGGGAGATCCCGGAGACCACCTCCCGGTGCCCGTAGCTCTTGCGGAGGCCCTCGGCGGTCAGGACGGTGGCGCCGGGGCTCATCGGATCAGGTGTCCCGAGAGGTCCCGCCAGGAGAAGCCCTCCTCCCAGGGGAGGTCAAGGTGCACCACGGCCAGGACGCCCTTGCCCAGGATGTCGGCCGCCTGGACCGTGCCCCAGGCGCGGCTGTCGTTGCTGATCTGGCTGTTGTCGCCGAGGAAGAAGTACTGGCCCTCGGGGATCCGGAACGGGGCCCGGGTGCCGTAGTGGTAGCCGGAATCCTGGGTGTAGTAGTTGTCCCGGTCCACGTGCACGGCCGTGACGCGGGCCCCCCCGCGCCCCAGGAGCGCGAGCCGGGCGGTCTCGAGGTGCTCCTCCTCCCGGGTGGGGGTGGTCCAGCGCCCGGCCTCCCGGCCGTCCACCTCCAGGACCTGGACGTCGTCGATGTTGGAGAAGACCAGGCGGTGGCGGCCCGCCGCCAGGGGCCGGGTCTCCAGGACCTCGCGCTGGCCGTTCTCCGTGGAGCGGACGAGGCGCCCCGCCCCTTCCTCGAGCTCCCAGCGGAAGACCTGGGAATCCTCCTGGATCTCGCATCCGATCCCGCCCCCGGCGGGGATCTCGCAGTCCAGGGCGACCCGGAGGTCCCCCACCGGCTTCAGGGAGCGGTATCCCGAGTTGTAGGCGAGCTGGTCCGTGATCTCCGGGGTGTAGGCGAGCTGGCTCCAGGCCGTGCCCTGGAAGCGCCAGGCGGCGCCGTCGAGGGCGAGCCCCGGATCCTCTCCCTTCCAGCGGCGCATCGGGTCGGGGTCCCGGGCGGAATCGTAGACGGGCACCCGCATGGCCTCCTGGATCTCGGGAGGGCGGATGGCGATGCGGTTGTTGATGTAGAGGTCCCCGTGTCGGACCTGGAGGATCTCCCCGGGCAGGCCGGCCAGGCGCTTGATGTAGGTCTTGCCGGATTCCCGGTGGCGGAAGACCACCACCTCGAAGCGCTTGGGGGACCTCAGGAGGTAGAGGAGCTTGTTGGCCAGGATCTTGTCGCCGCGCTTCACCGGGTGCCTGCCCAGCTCGGTCTGCTTCCCGCAGGCGGGGCAGGTCGCGAGGTAGGAGAGGTCCCCCGGGTTCTCGTGGTCCGAGGGGTCGACGCATCCGGTCTCGTAGAGGGCGTGGCAGGCGGGGCAGCTGATGTCCCGGTGGACCCCGTGCAGGCCCGGGCCCATGGAGCCGGTGGGGATCTGGTAGGGCTCCGCGAGGTACTGGCGGATGAAAAGGGCCATGAGCACCGCGACCACGGCGGTCTCCAGCCATTCCCGGGTCGCCTCCCAGCCCTGCTTCTCGGGCTCGGGCGGGCCGGAGAGGGTCGCGGCCGGCTTGGGCCTCAGGTCGACCAGGCCCAGGGTGAGGACCATCAGGATCCAGATGGCGCCACGGCCGACCGCGGAGAAGAAGGCTTCCATCCCGGCGGCGTTCAATCCCGGTCCGCCTTGAGCACCGCCAGGAAGGCCTCCTGGGGGATCTCGACGCGGCCCACCGACTTCATGCGCTTCTTGCCTTCCTTCTGCTTCTCGAGGAGCTTGCGCTTGCGGGTGATGTCACCGCCGTAGCACTTGGCCGTCACGTCCTTGGCCATCGCCGAGATGCTCTCCCGGGCCAGGATGCGCTTGCCGATCCCGGCCTGGAGGACCACCTCGAACATCTGCTTCGGGATGGACTTCTTGAGCTTGGCCAGGACGGCCCGCCCCCGGAACTCGGCCGTGGAGCGGTGGGTGATGGTGGACAGCGCGTCC
>JAHFOU010000054.1 GCA_023261525.1 Planctomycetota bacterium
GCCCTGGATCCCGGAAAGGAGGGTGGCGTCCTCCAGGAGGGCCCGGCGGTCATGGCCCTTGGCCGCGAAGGCGTCGAGCACGTGCTTGGCGGTGTGCTCCCCCTCGCCGTGGACCACGAGGTCGAAGCAGTCGTAGGCCTCCATGGCGTGCTTGGGGACGGCGTTGGCGTGGGCGCCGCCCAGGAGGACGAGGAGGTCCGGGAAGGCCTTGCGCAGGGCCTGGGCCAGCTCCACCGAGCGCGGCAGGGCATAGGTGGTGGCCGAAAGGCCCACGGCCCTCGGCTTGCGCTCGGCGACGATGCGGACGATGTCGTGTTGGGATAGGCCCAGGGCACAGCCGTCCAGCAGGCCCACGCCGAAGCCCTCGCGACGGAGGTAGGCGGCGATGGAGGTCACGCCGAGAGGCGGCAGGTCCCCGCCCGCCTTGCCCAGGGAGGCCTTCCCATAGCGGTCGGACACGGTGGTGGGGGGGAAGACCAGCAGGAGGTCCACGGTGCCGTCGGGCCTGGGGGAAAATCCCCGGGCGACCAGGGTTTCGGTGGAAGGGTGGCGGGGGGACGGCATCCTGTTGAGTACCGTAGCCGATCGGATAGGGGGATTCAACCTTTGGCGCTCCGGGGGGGCCCTGGATATAAGGGCGGCGTGGCGGTTCCCGCTCCGCAGTGCCCCCTTTGCGCCGCCCCGTCCCCGCACGTGGCCTACCCGGCCCGCCTGGCCTTTCCGGAGGCTCCCGCCTCCCCCCTGGACCTCAGGGTCTGCGGCGGCTGTGGGGTCCTCTTCGCGCATCCCCTGCCCTCGGCGGAGCGCCTGGCCGCCCTCTACCAGGACGAGGGGTACTTCGAGGGCGACTTCGTCAGCGGGCAGTACGAGGGGGGCTATGAGGCCAGCACCGCGCGCTATCGTGCGAAGGCCCAAAGCCTGGATGCCCGCCTTTCCGCGCCGGGGAGACGGGGACGCCTGCTCGAGGTGGGCGCGGCCGGGGGACTTTGGCTTTCCGCCATGAAGGACCTGGGCTGGGAAGTCCACGGGGTGGAGGTCTCGGCCGCCCTGAGGGAGAGGGCCAGGACCCATCAGGGCCTTTCCCTCGTGCCTTCCTTGGAGGCACTTCCCGAGGGACTTCGTTTCGACGCCATCTACATGGCCCAGACCCTGGAGCATGTCCGGGATCCCCATCAGGCCGTCTCCCGCCTCGCCGCCCTGCTTGCCCCCGGAGGGAGTCTCGTCCTGGAGGTCCCGGGCACCCTCAACACCCCCTTCTTCCGCCTTCTGCAATGCCTCCGCCTGGCCCTTGCGGGCCTCCTCAGGCCCTGGGACCGCGCCCTGACCGGCCTGAGGCTGCTCGGACCCGGGGAGACCCTGCCGCCCTACCACATCTACGAGTACAGCCCCGGGAGCCTGAGGGCCCTGCTGACCCGGCATGGCCTCAAGGTTCTGGAGATGTCCCGCCAGGTGCCGCGCCCGGACCGCTTCTTCGCGCGGGGACCCCAGGATCCCGGTCGCCTCCTCATGCGGGCGATGTTCGGGGGGCTGGAGGCCGCGGCCCGGATGGGGCTGGGCCTGGGCGGGGACCTGCACGTTGTGGCCGTGCGGGACGGGGATATACTTCCCGCTCCATGAAGAGCTTCTGGCGCTGTCCCTGGACCTGGCTCATCCTCCTGCTGGCGGTCGGCCTCAGGCTGCTGGGCCTGGCCCACGATCTGCCCTGGCATGCCGACTGGGACGAATACCACTACTACCGCAACCTCTACTACATGGGGACCCACCACGGGGAGCCCCTGAGCCAGCTCAACCCGCCCCTGGCCACCTATGTCTGGGGCGCGGCCCTCGTCCCCGTCGGCGCGCTGGGGATGGCCCTGGGCCTCCTGGAATTCCCCCGCGGCCTCCTGGACGCCTACACCGTGAATCCCACCCTCATCTACCTGGTGGGCAAGGGGCTGTCGGTGTTCTTCGGGGTCTGGACCGTCCTCCTGCTGGGGCGCCTGGCGGAACGCCTCTACGGGGCGCGGGCCCGCATCCCCGCCATGCTCATCCTGGCGGCGGACTCCCACCACGTGCTGGCCTGCCAGAACGCCATCAGCGCCCCCATGGGCCTCTGGGCCTGCCTGCTGGCCCTGGGGGCCATCCTGGAATACCCCGGCAGTCCGCGCCCGGGCCGGGCGGTGCTCAAGGCGGGCCTGTTCTGCGGGCTGGCGGCGGCCACCAAGTTCAACGGGGGGCTGATCGTCCTGGTCCTGGTGGGCTTCATCCTCCAGGAGGAGAGGGCGGGGCTCTGGGGGAAGCGGGTGCTGACGGCCGCGGGGGCCAGCCTGGCGGCCTTCGTCCTCCTGGACCCCTGGGCGGTCCTCAAGCCCGTGGAGTTCCTGGGCTGGTTGAAGAAGCAGAGCCAGTGGACGGGGCCGGGGGTCTTCGGCACGACGGACGTCCTGGACTTCTGGCCCCGCGCCCTGGCCTGGTCCACGGCCTATCCCATGGCGATCCGCATCCTCGCGCCCGTCCTGCTGGTGTGGGCCCTGCTGCGCCTCCGCAGGGAGCGCATCCTGGCCGGCTTCATCGTCGTCTACGTCCTGGCCATCGTCTCCACCTCCTATCCCCAGAGCCGCTACCTCTTCCCGGTCACCCTGGGCCTCTGCCTGCTGGCGGGGGCGGCGGCGGCCCGCCTGCACGAGCGGGGGGGCTGGGGGCGCCTGGCGCCGGTCGCGCTCTTCCTGGCCCTGATTCCGGCCATGGTGTTCACGACCTGGCGGGGCATCCTCAAGACCCGCCCGTCCACCTACCAGCAGGCCGCCTCCTGGATCCTGGAGAACCTGCCGGAGGGCACCGGGATCATCTCCGACGACCCGCCCTTCGTCCGCCGCCTGCCCAGCGCGGGCTACGACACCTTCGAGAACGGGGCCCACGCGGACCTCCTCAGGGCCTGGAAACAGCAGCAGGGGGGCAAGCTCTACCGGGTCCCCGTCGACCTCTTCCGGGAGGGGGGGCCCTTCGTGGTGGACCTGGAGGTGTACCGCCAGCGGGGCATCCGCTACTTCGTGATCAGCGGGGTGGGCGACGCCCGCACGGTGTTGCCGGGGCGCCAGCGCATGCTGAAGGAGGCGGTCTGCGTGGCCCACTTCACGCCGCTCAGGGATCCCCGCCCCGGGGAGCGCCTTTCGCGCATGCCCTGGGACGTCCCGGGCTTCTTCAACCGCCTGTCGGACATCCGCCGGATGAGCTGCTGGGGCACGGAGATATGGATCTACCGCTGGCCAGGGGAACCCTAGCCCGATACACTAGGGCCCCATGCCCAAGGTCACCTTCCTGGAGCCGCCTGCCTGCACCGAGCGCACCCCCGAGCGCTATGCGGGATGCTCGTACGAGCTCTACCACTTCCCCGACCTGGGCAACCTCTATCCCATGACCTGCCTGGACCGCATCGGGGTCCAGACCGCCTACTGGGACTGCGCCATGGAGACGCCGAAGCTGGACCAGGCGGGCTTCCTGGCCCGCATCGCCTCCGACGACTCGGACTACTACGTCCTCCATGCGGTGGTCCTGGCCAAGCCCACGGACCTCTTCTACATCCCCGAGATCCTGAAGCGCCGCCCGACCGCCAAGATCCTGCTCCACGGCCCCGAGGCCACCCGGGTCCCCGGGGAATACCTGACCGACGCGCGCATCGTGGTGTTCCGGGGCGAGATCGAGAAGCCCCTGGTGACCTACTTCCAGACGGGGCGCCTGGTCGGGGCCTCCTGGCTGGAGGACGGCGCCGTCCGCCACGCCCCCCACGAGGACAGCGGCTACGAGATGGACGAGCTCCCGATCCCGCGCCGGGACCATCCCAGCCTCAAGCCCTTCATGTTCGACTACCTCAATCCGAAGTTCTCCCAGGGCCCCTTCACCACGGCCCTGGCCTCCCGGGGGTGCTCCTTCCGCTGCAAGTTCTGCGTGCCCATCTCCATCTCCTTCGCCCGCGAGATCGAGGAAGGCACGAACGGCAAGACCACCCGGGTCAAGAAGGCCTCGCCCGCCCGCGTGGTCGAGGAGGCGAAGTACCTCAAGGACCTGGGCTACAGGTCCATCCACTTCACGGACGACCAGTTCCTCTGGGAGAAGACCCGGACCATGGCCATCCTGGAGGGCCTCAAGCCCCTGGGCATGCAGTGGGGCTGCCTCTCCCGCGCCGACTTCCTGACGGACGAGGAAGTGATCAAGGCCATGGCGGAGGCCGGTTGCGTCTCCGTGGACATCGGCGTGGAGAGCCTGAACCAGGAGACCCTGGACGAGATCCGTAAGGACCTCAAGGTCGAGGACGTCTACACGGCCGTGGAGCTCCTCAACAAGCACGGCATCGAGCCCAAGCTCAACATCATGTTCGGGACCTCGCCGACCGAGAGCCAGGAGGACATGCTCCTGACCGTGCGCAAGCTCCGCCGCATGGACGTGCGCAACGTGATGTTCTCTATCGCCACCCCCTTCAAGGGGAGCGAGTTCTACCGCTACGTGAAGGAGAACGGCTTCCTGGTGGACGACTCCGACGCCATCAACCCGATGGGCAAGAGCATGATCTCCTACCCGACGATGACCAAGGAGCACCTCGAGCGCCTCGAGAAGCTCGCCTACCGCTCCTTCTACCTGAGGCCGGCCCAGGTCGTGAACCGCCTGAAGCGGGTCCGCACCCCGGCCCAGTTCGTCGAAGCCGCCCGGATCGCCTACCGCATCCTGACCTGAGCGGTGACTGCTTCCCCCGGGGGAACCGCCGTCGTCGTCCCCGTGTATCGCGGGGCCTCGACCCTTGCGGCGGCCGTGAACGCCCTGCTGACCCAGAAGCCCTTCCCGCCGGATCGCGTGATCCTGGTGGACGACGCCTCGCCGGACGCCAGCCTGGCCGAGGCCCGCGCCCTGGAGGCCCGCTTCCCCCAGCAGGTCCAGGTCGTCGCCCGGCCACGCAACGGGGGGGAGGCCGCCGCCCTGAACGAGGGCTTCCGCCTGGCCGCCGCCGCGGACCTCATCGGCATCGTGGAGGCCGATGTGGTGGTGGCCCCGGACTGGCTGGCACGCCTGAAAGCCCTGCTGGAGCGCTCCGGGCCTGGGGTCTGGGGTGTCGGCGGGGCCCTCAAGCCCTTCCCCGCCGATCCCTGGCCGGCCCGCCTGGCCGGCTATGAGGTCCAGGACCGTCAGGTTTCCCAAACGGGGGAGATCCGCCACGTCTCCTCCGCCAATGTCCTGTACCGCCGCCGGGCCTGGGAGGCCGCCGGTCCCTTCCGCGAGGACCTGGTCAATGCCAGCCTGGACAGCGACTTCAACCTCCGCCTTCAGGAAAAGGGCGGCCGCCTGGCCTGGGACCCGGACGCCATCGCCTGGCACCACTACAAGCCCTGCGTCTCCGGCTGGATGGCCCGGACCTTCGCCTACGCCCGCACGCGCTGCCGGGTCTCGGCCCTGGCCCTGTATCCGGGGGATCGCGAGGCGGCGGCCCGCCTTCCCCTGGACCTCGCGGCCTGTTCGACCCCGCTCTGGGGTTGGTTCTTCCCGCATGCCGCGGGCATCCTGATCGTCATCGCCCTGGTCCTGAGGTTTCCCGACGCCCGGCGCGTCCTCCGCGAGCGCCGGGACCTGGCGGGCGTCCTCCTGCCGCCCGTCCTCCTCCTGCGCGGGGCCGTGGCGGCCGCGGGCCTGGCCCTGGGCCTGCTCGAGGAGCCGGTGTCATGAAGCCCCTGCTGACCCTTGTCGTGGGCGCCCGTCCTAACTTCATGAAGGCCGCGGCCCTGGTCGGCCCCCTGAAGGCCGCGGGGTTGAGGGTCCGTCTGGTCCACACCGGCCAGCACTATGACGGGCGGATGTCCGGGGTCTTCTTCCGCCAGCTCGGCCTGCCCAGGCCCGACCGCCACCTGGGGGTGGGGGCGGCGGAACCGGCCATCCAGCTGGCCCGCATCCTGGAGCGGCTGGACCGGGAGCTGGCGGCCCATCCTCCGGCCATGGTGGTGGTGGTCGGCGACGTGAACTCCACCCTGGCGGGGGCCCTGGCGGCCTCGACCCGCCGCATCCCCCTGGCCCACGTGGAAGCGGGGTTGAGGAGCTTCGACCGCCGCATGGTCGAGGAGAGGAACCGCGTCCTCGTCGACCATCTGGCCGATCTTCTCTTCACGACCGCAGCGGACGATGACCGCAACCTGGCCCGGGAAGGGATCCCCGCCGCCCGCATCCGCCGCGTCGGGGACGTCATGGTGGACACCCTGAGGCGTCACCGGGGCGCGGCCCGGAAGGCGGCGCCTGCCCTTCTGAAACGCCTGGGCCTTCGACGACGCGACTATGCCGTGGTCACCCTCCACCGCCCGGAGAACGTCGACGACCCCGCCCGCCTGGGGGCCCTGCTGGCCGGCCTGGGAAGGGCCTCCCGGCGCCTGCCCCTGCTTTTCCCCGTGCATCCCAGGACCCGGCGTCGCTTCGCGGGGCGGCGCCTGCCGTCCGGCCTGCGCCTGGTCGAGCCCCTGGGCTATCTGGAGTTCCTGGGATTGATGGACGCCGCGGCTGCGGTCCTGACCGACTCGGGGGGCATCCAGCAGGAGACCACCGTGCTCGCCGTGCCCTGCCTCACCCTGCGCGACAACACCGAGAGGCCCGTGACCTGCCGCCTGGGCACCAACCGCCTGGTCGGGGCCTCTCCCGCCGCGATCGACCGCGCCCTGGCCTCGGCATTGTCCCGACCGCCGCGGGGACGTATCCCGCCCCTCTGGGACGGGAAGGCGGGGACGCGGGTCGCCCGGGGGATCGCCACCTGGTTGAGGTCGAGGCGATGAAGACCTTTCCGCCGCCCTCCCCGTCCGCCTACTACTGGCTGAAGCTCCCCAAGCGCCTGGTCCGGATCGCCCTGGCCCTGCTCGTGCTCCTGATCGTCTTCCAGCGCCCCCTGCTGAGGCCCGTGGCGAAGGTGCTGGGGGACTGGCTGGTGGTGGGCCAGACCTGCGAGAAGGCCGACCTCATCATCATCCTGGCCGGGGACCGGGGGGAGCGCCTGGACCACGGCTTCGCCCTGTACCGGCGCAAGGTCGCCCCCAAGATCCTGATGTCGGGAGGGACCGCCGTGGGCTCGGCCAACTGGGCCGACATCATGAAGGATCAGGCGATTCGCAACGGGATTCCGGCGGAGGACGTCTGGACCCAGGACCGCTCCCGGAGCACCGACGAGGACGCCAAGTACTGCGTCGAGTTCCTCTCCGCCCATCCGGAGATCCGCACCGTCTGCCTGGTCACCTCGAACTACCACAGTCGCCGTTCGCTCTGGCTGTTCAAGGACGCCCTCGGCAAGAGGCCCCTGGTCCTGATCTCGGACCCGGCCGTCCCGGACTGGCAGGGCCAGCCCTGGTGGAACAGCGACCAGGGGAGACTGACGATCTTCACCGAGTACGCCAAGTCCCTCTGGTTCTGGGTCTTCGGCGTCTCGCACTGATGTCCCTGAAGGCCCTCCAGGGGGCGAGGATCGCCCGCACCATCGAGACCTTCCTGCCCAACGTCACCGGGCCGGTCCGCCAGTCCTTCGAGATCGCCGCGGCCCTGGAGCGCGCGGGCATCCGTTCCCCGGTCTACTGCCCGAGGATCGACGTCCCCGCGACGGCGCCCGCCGAGGAGAGCATCGGCGGCGTGGAGGTGCACCGCCTGGACGAGTCCTTCCGCATCAGCCGCTACGCGGTCACGCCCTCCCTGCCCAGGATGTTGGAGGGGGCGGACCTGGTCCACGCCCACAACCTGCGCAACGCCCAGACCGACCTGGCCTGGCGCTTCTGCCTCGCCCGGCGCGTCCCCCTGGTGGTGCATGCCCACGGGGGGCTGGAGGGTTTCCGCCACTACCGCATGGGCCTGGGGGCCCGGGCCGCCTACCGGGTCTACGACCAGCTCATCCTGGCCCGGGTGCTGGGCCATGCCGGGGCCATCCTGGTCTCCAGCGAGGCCGAACGGCGCGAGGCCCTGGCCGGGGGCCTGCCCGCGGGGAAGGTGGAGGTCGTGCCTCCCGGCGTGCGCTGTCCCGAGGCCCTTCCCCAGCGTGGGGGCGATCCCGGGTCCCTGCGCCTCCTGAGCGTGGGCAGGCTCTGCGCCCTTCGGCGTCCCGAGCTCCTGGTCGAGGCCCTGGTCTCCCTGCCTTCGGCCCGCCTGACCCTGGTCGGGGCCCCGGCCCGGATGTCGGCCTGGGATTCCCCGATCACGGTCGAGTCCCTTCGCGATCTCGCCGTCCGCCGGGGGGTCTCGGACCGCCTGGATCTTCCCGGCGCCCTCTGGGGGGAGGCCCTGGAGAAGGTCTGGGCCTCGGCGGACCTCTTCCTGTACGCCTCCCGCTACGAGAGTTTCGGGCTTCCCCTGCTGGAGGCCGCGGCCCGGGGCCTGCCTTTGGTCACCACGAAGGTGGGGGTGGCTCCGGAAATCCTCCGGGAAGGGGAGACCGGGGCCTACACCGACGGCACGGCCGCCGATCTGGCCCTTCAGGTCCGGACCCTGTCCGCCTCGAGCCCCTGGGAGGCCGCGGCCCGCCAGGCCCGGGACTTCGTGAGGCCCCGGCATTCCTGGGAGGCCGCCGCCGAGACCTGTGCCGGGATCTATGCCCGCCTGCTGGGGAAGGCGTGAGCCTCCTGGGGTCCGTGGCACGGGGGGTCCTCACCCGCCTGGCGCCCCGCGCCTGCTTCCGCCACGTCCTGGCAACAGGCGGGGGGGAGGCGAAGGCCAGGCTCTCCGTCACCTTTGACTGCGACCTGGACGAGGACTACCGCGACCTGCCCGTCCTCCTCGACGGGCTGAAAAAACGGAACCTGTGCACGGCCTTCGCCTGCATCGGCGATCGCATGCGGGCGGCCCCGGACCTCCACCGGCGCATGGTGGCCGAGGGCCACGAGATCCTCAACCACACCCAGACCCATCCCTGGGCCTATGAGACCTCCGCCGAGGCCTTCCGGGCCGAGCTCCAGGCCGCCCACGAGACCTGCCTCGCCGTGACGGGCCAGGCCCCGGTCGGCTTCCGCATGCCCCATTTCGGGAATCCCCGGGTCTACGCCGTGGTGGAAAAGGGCGCCTTCTACGGCGACCTGGCCGCCCTGGGCTACCGGTGCTCCTCCTCGGCCATGGCGGGACGCTGCCGGGAGGGCGGGAAACCCTTCCGGGTCTCGGGGGTCTGGGAGCTTCCCCTCAGCCCCTGCCCCCTGCACCCCTTCGGGATCCTGGATTCCTACCATTCCGTGCAGTCCCCGGAGGCCTGCCACCGCGGCCCCGGGGAGTTTGAGGGTCTTCTCACGGAACTCCTGGAGGAGGGCCTCCGGCGCCGGGCCTACCTGAACGTCTACCTCGACCCCTGCGACGTCGCGAACCGCAAGGGCTTCTGGGATTTCCTGGACCGGGCCCGGTCCCAGCTGGAGATGCCGACCTATTCCCAGGTCCTGGGGACCCTGGCGTGATCGTCGTCCGCACCATCGAGAGCTTCCTGCCCAGCGTGACGGGGCCGGCCACCCAGGCCTTCCAGCTCTCCTCGGCCCTGCACCGGCGCGGCATTTCTTCCCCGATCTGCACCTCCCGCCTGGACGTCCCGGCCTCCTGCCCGGCCTCGGAGAGGATGGGGGACGTGGAGGTCTTCCGGCTTCCCACGCCGCTCAGCCTCGGACGGTACGCGCCCACCCCCGCCCTGCTTCCCCACCTGCGGGGGGCGGATCTTGTCCACAGCCACAACCTGCGCAATGCCCAGTCCGACCTGGCCGCGCTCTGGGCGGCGTCCAAGGGGGTGCCCTGGGTGGTCCATACCCATGGAGGCCTGGCCGGGTTCCGGAGCCACGAGCTCTCCCGGGCGGCCCTGGCCGTCTACGGCCTCTATGACGGCCTCATCCTGCGCCGGGCCCTGAGGTCGGCCGCCGCCGTCTGCGTCTCCAGCGAGGAGGAGAGGCTGGAGGCCCTGTCGGTGGGCCTTCCCGAGGCCAAGGTCCACGTGATCCCTCCGGGCGTCCAGGTGCCTGCCCTTTCCGGGGAAGTCTCCCGCGGCAGGGATCCGGGGCGCCTCCGCCTCCTCTTCGTGGGCCGCCTCTGCGCCCGGCGCCGTCCCGACGCCCTGATCGAGACGCTCACCCGGCTCCCCGGCGACACCCTCACCCTGGTCGGCG
>JAHFOU010000055.1 GCA_023261525.1 Planctomycetota bacterium
TGTAGGGTTCCCGGCAGTCGGGGCAGATCGCCCGCACCAGGCGCTGGGAGAGGACCCCGACGACCGAGGAGGCGATCAGGAAGGGGTCGATGCCCATGTCGATCATGCGGGAGAGGGCCGAGGCGGCGTCGTTGGTGTGCAGGGTGGAGAGCACGAAGTGGCCCGTGAGGGCGGACTGGATGGCGATCTCCACCGTCTCCTTGTCGCGGATCTCGCCGACCATGATCACGTCCGGATCCTGGCGCAGGATGGACCTCAGGCCCGTCGCGAAGCGCAGTCCGACCTTGTCGTTCACCTGGATCTGGCGGATGCCCGTCATCCGGTACTCCACCGGGTCCTCGATCGTGATGATGTGGCGGTCCGGGGTGTTCAGCAGGCCGAGCGTCGCATACAGGGTCGTGGATTTCCCGCTTCCCGTGGGGCCGGTGACCAGGAGGAGGCCGTAGGGCGTGCGGGCCAGCCGCTCGTAGAGGGCCTGGGCGGGGGCGGACATCCCCAGCTGGGGGAGGCCCACGCTGGCCATCTTGTTGTCCAGGAGGCGCATGACCACGTTCTCCCCGTACACGGTCGGCACCGAGGAGACGCGCAGGTCGATGGCGCGTTCCCCCACCATCTGGCGGAAGCGCCCGTCCTGGGGCAGGCGGGTCTCCGCGATGTCCATGTTGGCGAGGACCTTGATGCGGCTCACCACCCCGGGGTGCAGGCTCTTGGGCAGGGTCCTCGCCGTCCGGAGGATCCCGTCCACCCTCAGGCGGATGTCCAGGGCGTCCTCCGTGGGCTCGAGGTGGATGTCGCTGGCCCCCTCGTTCAGGGCCTGCTCCACCGTCTGGGTCACGATGCCGGAGGCGTCCGCGTCCGGCAGGGGGGCGTCGGGGACCTCCGGCTCCCGGGCCGCGGCCGGGGCGGGGGTTCCCGCGGCCGGGGAGGCGCCGGCCGGGGCCGGGGAGGGCGGGGCGGCGGGCTGCTTGTCGGCGTAGGCGCGCTCGATCGCATGCCGCAACGCGTTGGGCACGCTGACCACGGGATCGACCAGGAGCCCGGAGCGGCCCCGGGCCGCGTCCAGGGCCAGGATGTCCCCGGGGTCGTGCATGGCCACCGTCAGGGTGTTGTCGATGCGGAAGAGGGGGAGGATCTCGTGCTGGCGGGCCACGCTCTCCGGGATGAGGCCGCGCACCCCCGGGTCGGGCTCGAAGGTCATCAGGTCCACGAAGGGCACCCCGAAGGCCTCGGCCTGGGCCGTCGAGAGGGCCTTCTCGGTGGCCTGTCCCCGCCTCAGGAGGATCTCCGCGAGGGGGACCCCGGTCTTGGCGCTCTCCGCGCGGGCGGTGTCGAGCTGGGCCTGGGTGAGCTCCTTGAGCTCCAGGAGCCGCTGGCCCAGGGAAGGGTGCCAGCTCATCGGAGGTGCTTGCGGACGAGGGCCACGAGCGCGTCGTTGGGGAAGGGTTTCACCAGGTAGTCGTCTGCCCCGGCCTGGCGGGCCGTCTCGCGGTCCTTCTCCTGGGTCCGGCCCGTCAGGAAGATGAAGGGGATGCCCTTGAGCTCGGCATCGAACTTGAGGAGGCGGCAGAGCTTGAAGCCGTCCATCTTCGGGAGCATCACGTCCGAGAGGATGAGGTCGGGGCGGCGCTCGCGGGCCAGGGCCAGGGCTGCCATGCCGTCGCCGGCCAGGAGGACCTCGAAGCCGTCCTTGGCCAGGGTCCAGCGCATGATCTCGGCCAGGGGCGGATCGTCCTCCACGAGGAGGATGACGCGGGGCTTGGGCTGGTCAGGCATCCCCAGCGAGTATAGCCGGGCGTCCGGGGGCTTGGCCAGATGGGTCGCCCGGGGCCCGCATGTGCTCGCGGGCGGCCTTCTCCATCCGCTCCGCGTCGGCGTGCCGCGGGTGGGCCGGGTCCGGGCACTCGACGAGGAAGCGCTGGAGGTGGCTCTCGGCGTCCTCCCAGTGGAGGCCCTCCTTGAAAAGCATCTCTCCCCAAAGCAGGTGGAAGGACCAGGAGGACTCGGCCGGGAAGGCGGCCAGGGCCCGCGCCAGGGTGGCATAGGCGTCCCGGGGGCGGCCGGCCTGGAACTGGGCCATGGCCAGCCCGCAGGAGGCGTCGGGATCCCAGGGCGCCAGGTCCCGCCCGCGGCGGAAGCGGCGCTCGGCCCCGGCGGGATCCCCGTGCCAGAGCCCGGCCTGCCCGGCGAGGATCCACAGTTTCCCGCTGGCGGGATGGAAGCGGCGGGCCGGACCCAGGCGGCGCAGGGTTTCACGCCCGTCCTTCAGGGCCAGGGCATCCCCCGCGTGGGCGAACGCGAGATCCTGGACGCCGGGCGCCAGCCTGGCGGCGGCCTCGGGGTTCCCGGTCCAGGCCAGGGCCCGGGCTGCCGGCATCCTGAGCGACAGTGCCAGGGCCAGGAGGATGCCCACGGCCAGGATCCGGTGGGCGCGGCCCGAAACCGGGACGGGGGCCTGGGTCATCTGCCCGGCGAGCAGGGCCAGGGCCAGGGCGCAGGTCGTATCCTGAAGGGGGAAGCAGAGGGAGAGGCCGATGACCCCGGCCAGGAGCCCTCCCACGGCCGCGGCCCGGGCGGGGCGCTCCGCGGCCGAGGCGGCGCGGAGCCTCCGGACGGCGCTCAGGGCCAGCAGGACGAGCAGGGCCGTCAGGAGCCCCGCGCCAAGCCCTCCGGTCTCGACGCCCGTTTCCAAGAGATCGTTGTGGGCGTGGCTGGAGTAGGAGTCCATGTGCGTCTCCCCGAGGCGGCGGGCCGCCGCGGGGGAGACCGCCTCCGCGTAGCTCCCCGGCCCGTGCCCCAGCCAGGGCTTCTCCCTCCAGGCTTCCACCGAGGCCTTCCAGAGTTCCAGGCGGGGATCCCGGTTGCGGACGATGGAGGTCAGGCGGTCCAGGAGGCGGGGGCCCGTCCGGGAGGGGCTGAGCAGGAGGCCGGTCCCGCCGAGGAGGACGCCGCCGAGGGCCAGCCAGGCCAGGCGGCGCCGGTTCGTCAGGAAGGGCGCCGTGAGGGCTCCCGCGGCCAGGGCCGCCACCCAGGCCGCCCGCGTCTCGCCCAGGACCAATCCGCCCGCGAGCAGGGCCAGCAGGACGCCGGCTCCGATCCTCTGGAGCCTTCCCCGGGCCTCGACGGCAAACAGGAGGGCCGCGGGCAGGGCGATGGCCAGGAAGGCCGCCGCCAGGCCCTTGTGGCCGAAGCGGGGGCCGGGGATCTGGATCCCTCCCAGGCGGGAGGCGAGGACCTCGAGTCCGGTCCAGGCGCCGAGGACGGCCAGGATCCCCAGCACGGAGCGGAGCTCCATCCGCGGCGCCAGGCCCAGGGCCAGGGCCAGGGCGGCCAGCACCGCCGTGCGGAAGGCCGCCTCCTCCCCGGCGCCGACGACGAGGGTGGACAGGGCATGCACGGCCACCACCGCCCAGGCCAGCCAGCCGGCCGGGGTGGAAGGCCTCAGGCCGTCCGCTCCCGTCCAGGCCGCCCAGGCGGCCCAGGCGCCCAGGATCAGGACGAGGAGGATCTCCTGGGCTTGGAAGGGCAGGACAACGAGGAGGAAGGCGGCCGGCAAGGCTGGCACAGTCGCATTGTATGGCAACCGCCGTGGGAATAGGATGCCAGGGCATGGGCTGGAGATTCCCCCTTCTTCTGCTCCTGCTCGTCGCCTGCTGTTATCTCCCCGGATTGGAAGCCCTGCCTGCCCATGACGACCAGCTTCTCACCCGGGAGGTCCTCGGGCCTCCGACGCCCGGGGCCCTGCTCGGACGCTTCCTGGACCCCGTGCGCCCCCATGGCCTCGGCATCCCCCTGCCGAACTATGCCTACCGGCCCCTGACCGAGGCGAGCTTCTCGCTGAACCTGGCAGGGGGATTCCTCTCCCTGCGGGTGCTGAACCTGCTCCTGCACTGGGGGGCCTGCCTGGCGGTGCTCTGGGTGGCCGCCCAGCTTTTCCCCGCCGAGCGCCACCTGGGGCGCTGGGCCGCGCTCTGCTTCGCGGTGCATCCCCTGGCGGTGAGCGCCGTGACCTATGTCTATCAGCGGGCGGCCTCCCTGGAGGCCCTGCTGGCCTTCCTGAGCCTGGGGCTGTACTGGTCGGCGCGCGTGAGGATGTGGGGGGGAAGGTATCTCGGGGCGTTGGGCTGCGGCCTGATGGCCGTGATGGCCAAGGAAACGGGGGCCACCCTGCCCCTGATGCTGGCCGCCGTCGAATGGATCCTGAGGGACCCCGCGGAACCGCTCCGTGCCGTCTGGAAGCGTTGGCTTCCCTTCCTCCTCCTGCCCGCCGTGGTCCTCCTGCAGGCGCTGAGGGCCGCGTCCCTGGCATCCGCCGCCGGGGGACCCCGGGAGTCCCTGTTCCGTCCGGGGGCCGGAGGACCCACGCCCCTGGGGTACCTTCTCGGGGAACTGCCCGTCCTGGTCCACTACCTGAGGCTTTCCTCCCTGCCCTTCCCGCGCCACTTCCTCTACGACCACGAAGGCATGGGCTTCCTGCCCTGGCCCGTGGCGGGAGGGCTGGTGGCGGTCCTGGTCGCCTGGGTCCTCTGGGGGCCGGAGGCCTGGAGACTGCCCCGGCTGGGGCTGGCCCTCTTCCTGGCGCCCCTGGCCCTGGAGTCCTCGGTCTTCCCGATCCGGGACATCGCCTTCGACCACCGCTGTTATCCGGGACTGCTGGGCGTGGCCCTGCTCTTCGGCGGGGCCGTCCTGTCGTTGGGGAGGCTTCCAGGCCCCTGGCGTCTCCTGCCGGGGGCGGCCCTTCTCTGCCTGGCTGCGCTGACCCTGGTCGCCAACCGGGACTGGACCGACACCCGACGTCTCCTGGGTTCGGACGTGCGCGGGGCCTCGCGCAATCCCGAGGCCTGGTCCGGTTATGCTGCCTGGAGGCTGGCCTCGGGGCATCCCGAGGCCGCCCTTCCGCTGTACCGGCGGGCCCGTAGCCTTCCCTGGCAGGACGTCGGAGTCTGCGTCGGCCAGGCCCGGGCCCTGGAGGCCCTGGGTCGTCGTCCCCAGGCCCGGGAGATCCTGGACGAGGCCATGGTCCATCTGCCCCGGGATCCCGGCCTGCTCTGGGAGGCCGTGGAGGAGGCCCGGAGGGCCGGGGACGAAGGGAGGCAGGAGGTCCTGGCCGACCGGGGGGAAGGGTTGGAGGAGCTCCGGATCGAGATGGTGATCTGGTTGGCCCGCCGGCGCGTGGCCCAGGGGCGCCTCCCGGAGGCCCGCGCCCTCCTGGTCCGTCAGGCGGACCATTTCCCGCAGAATGCCGTTCTGAGGGAGCACCTGGACTGGGTGCTCCGCGCGGAAAAGGCGTCCCCGTGAGGTTCCGTCTCGCCCTGCTCGCCCTGATCGCCTTCTGCTACCTGCCCGGCCTGGCTTCCCCCGCGGCCTACGACGATCTCTACGGGGTCCTCCTGAATCCCCGTCTGAAGGACGCGTCCGCCGTCGCGAAGGGCTTCCGGGATCCCGCCCCGGTCCCTCCCGAGGGCGTCCGCACCCCCGGCTATGCCTGGCGGCCCCTGACGGAGGCCAGCTTCGCCCTGAACCTCTGGGCCGGGCTCCAGGGCCTCAGGATCCTGAACATCCTCCTGCACTGGGGATCCTGCCTGGCGGTGCTCTGGGTGGTCGCCCAGCTTTTCCCGGCGGAGCGCCACCTGGGGCGCTGGGCCGCGCTCTGTTTCGCGGTGCATCCCCTGGGCGTGGCGGCCGTGACCTATGTCTACCAGCGCTTCACGGGCCTGGAGGCCCTGCTGGCCTTCCTGACCCTGGGTCTGTACTGGACGGCCCGTGGGAAGACGTGGGGGGGCAGGTATCTGGGCGCCCTGGCCTGCGGACTCCTGACGATGATGGCCAAGGAGACGGGGGCGACCCTGCCCCTGATGCTGGCCGCCGTCGAATGGATCCTGAGGGATCCGGTCGAACCCGCCCGGGCCGTCTGGAAGCGCTGGCTCCCCTTCGCCTGCCTGCCCCTGCTCGTCCTGATCCAGGTCCATCGTGCGGAACTCCTCCAGGTCGCGGCCTCGGGGGAGGGCCTGGCCGCGATGGCGGGGTTCCGGCGCAGCGACTATGCCCTGATCCAGCTTCCCATGGTCATGCGGTACCTTGGGTTCGCCGCCTTCCCTTTTCCCCTGCGCTTCGTGTTCGACCGGATCGTCCACGCCGGCGTCGAGATCCCCCCGCCCCCGCTCGGCCCGGCCCTGGCCTCCGGGGCCCTGCTGCTGGGGCTGTTGGCCTGGACCCTCTTCGGCCCCCGGAAGCACCGCCTGCCCCGCCTGGGCCTGGCCCTCTTCCTGGCTCCCCTGGCCCTGGAATCCTCCGTCTTCCCCACCGTGCACGTGGGATGGACCTACCGTTGCTATCCCGGGCTCCTGGGGGCCGGCCTGGTCTTCGCCTGGGCGGCGACCCGGATCCGGGCCTGGATGCCGGGGATGGCCCTGGTCCTGCTCGCCTGCGCCGCCTGGGGCGAGAACCGCCTCTGGTCCCGCCAGGCCGATCTTCTGTGCCGCGACGTCCGCAACGCCTTCCATGATCCCCTGACCTGGCGGGGGGTCGCGGAGGGGTACCTCACCCGGGGACATCCCAAGGAGTCCCTGGGATTGATGACCCAGGCCCTGAGGTTCCCCTGCCACACCGCGAGGCTGAGGGAGACGGCCATCCGGGCCCTGCTGGCCCAGGGCAAGCCGGAGGCGACGGTCCAGGCCCACGGACTGCTGGCCCGCAGTCTCCAGGACTTCCCGCAGGATCCGGACATCCTCTGGCTGGCGGTGGAGGAGGCCGAGCGGCTGGGCGAGCCTCAGCGCCTGGCGCGTCTCGCCTCCCGGGAGGCCCTGGTCCAGGTTCCCCGTCCCGAGCTGGCCCTCTGGTTCGCGGACCGCCATGCCGGAAGCTCGGACCCGGCCGGAGGGGAGGCGGTGTTGCGGCGGAGCCTCGGGCAGTACCCGCTCCATCCCCAGCTTTGGGAGTCGCTGGGCCGGGTCCAGGCCTCCCAGGGGCATCTGGACGAGGCGGAGCGGAGCTACCGTCGGGCCCTGGCCCTCTTCCCGGGTTTCGCCCAGGCCCATCTCAACCTGGGCGCCCTGCTGTTCCATCGCAAGGACCTGGAAGGGGCCGAGGCGGAGTTCCGCCAGGCCCTGCGCCTGGATCCCGGCTACACGAAGGCCCGGGAGAACCTGGAGCGGATCGCCGGACTCAAGGGGGCGGGGCGGTGAAGCGGGGCGACGGGCCCTTCCTGGTCGTGCTCCTGGCCCTCGTGGCCTTCCTCTACCTGGGGGGGCTGAGGGCGCCTGCGGCCTTCGATGACACGGTCCTGGGGATGTATCCGCTGAGGCTGGGGACCCCGCGGGCCATGTTGGAAGGCTTCCTGCATCCGGTCCCGCCGGTGCCCCAGGGGGTCCCGCTTCCGGCCTATGCGTACCGTCCGCTGACGGAGGCCAGCCTGGTCCTCAACGCCCGGATGACGGCTCCCCTGGGCCTGGCGGGATTGCGCCTGGGCAACCTGCTGATCCACCTGGCGGTCTGCCTGCTGGTCTTCCGGCTGGCCCGGCGGTTCGGCGGGGAGGGGGCGGCCTTCGCCCGTTGGGTCGTCCTGTTCTTCGCGCTCCACCCCCTGGGTGTGGAAGCCGTGACCTATGTCTACCAGCGCTCCACCTGCCTGGAGGCTCTGCTGGCCTTCCTGACCCTGGGGCTGTACGGGTCGGCCCGCGGGAGGACGTGGGGGGGGAAGTACCTCGGGGCCCTGGCCTGCGGCCTGCTGACCATGACGGCCAAGGAGACGGGGGCCACCCTGCCCCTTCTGCTGGCCGCCGTCGAATGGATCCTGAGGGACCCGGCCGAGCCGGTCCGCGCCGTCTGGAAGCGCTGGCTCCCCTTCGCCTGTCTGCCCCTGCTTCCGCTGGGCATGGTGCTCAGCGCCTCCCATGCGGCGAGCTCGGAGGGGGCCGCCTTCCTGGAGTCGGGCTTCCATCCCGCGTCCTCGGGCTACGGCCGTCTGGAATACCTCCTGAGGGAGATGCCCGTCGTCACCGGCTACCTGGGCAAGGCCTTCCTTCCCTTCCCCCTGCATTTCTATCACGACCAGGTCCTGCCCCTGCCCGAGAGGCCGGAGGCCTTCCCCTGGGTCGGGGTGCTTCTCTGCGGGGCCGCCCTTCTCGGAGGGCTCGCCTGGATCCTCCTCGGTCCTGCGAGGCATCGCCTGCCTCGCCTGGGCCTGGCCCTCTTCCTGGCTCCCCTGGCCCTGGAGTCCTCGATCTTTCCCATCCAGGACCTGGCCTTCTATCACCGTTGCTATCCCGCGCTGCTGGGGGCGGCGCTTCTCTTTGCCTGGGGGGTGGGACGTCTCGGCGCCTTCCTGCCGGGAGCGGCCCTGGCCCTCCTGGCGGTGCTGACGGCCCGGGAGAACCGGGTCTGGGCCGATCCCCTGGAACTGCTGAGGCGGGATGTGAGGGCCGCCTGGCACCGTACCGTGATCTGGGGGAACTATGCCTGGGAGGTCAAGACGGCCTCCCCGGTCCGGGCAGAGCATCTTTTCCGCCATGCCCTGCGTTCCCCCTGGCAGAACCCCCGCACCCTCCTGGGGCTGGCCTCCTCGCTCTCGGCCCAGGGACGCTCCGGGGAGGCCGCCCGGGCCTATGACCGGGCCCTGGGGGCCTTCCCCGAGGACCCCACCCTGCTCTGGCAGGCCGTGGTGCAGGCGATTCCCTTGGAGGAGGGAGACGGGGGCCGGCTGGAGGCCCTCTGCCGGCGCGCCGAGGGGATGAGGGCCCTGAGGCCCGAGCTGGCCCTCTGGCTGGCCTGCCGGCGCCTGGAGCAGGGGCGGCCGGGGGACGCCGAGGTCCTGCTGAGACGGGAGCTCGAGGTCTTCCCCACCCATCCCCAGCTCCTGGACCTCCTGGGGCGCTCCCTCCAGCTTCAGGGCCGCCCGGCCGAAGCCGTCGGTCTGTATCGCCGGGCCCTGGCCGCCGACCCCTCCCTGAAGGAGGCCCGCCAGGCCCTGGAGGAGCTGGAGATCTCCCTACAGTCGCGGGGGAAAACGGCCGAATAGGGGAGGCATGGCACCCTTGCCGCGCCGGGTACCGTCTCGTCTCCTCCTGGTCCTCGGGGTCCTGGCGTGGATGTCCCCGGGCCATGGCAAGGCCGAGGACCTGGCCGATTTCCTGGCCCAGCAGACGAAGCCCCTCACCCTGAACGTCTCGGACGAGAGCGTGGGCGCCGTCCTGAAGATGATCTCCCGGGCCGGGGAGTTCGACGTCGTCCTGTCCCCGGAGATCGTCACCAAGGTCACGGTGCGCTTCACGGAGGTGCCGATCGGGGTTGCCCTGGCCAGGGTCCTGGAGCAGGGCGGGATCGAGGCCGGGGTCTCCGACGGGGTGCTCCTGGCCTACCCGCGGGAGGGGGTGCGCACCTTCCGCCTGCAACACGCTCCGGTCCTGCGGGTGCTCGACGTGGTGAAGCCCTTCCTCTCCGATTCCGGCAAGGCCGCCGCGGACGTCAAGACGAACACCCTCATCGTCCGGGACAAGCCCCAGGCCCTGAACCAGGTCCAGCGCCTCCTCGCCCAGCTGGACCGGCGGCCCCGCCAGGTCAACGTGGAGGCGGCCATCGTGAGCACCAAGCTCAACAGCATCACGAACCTGGGCGTGAACTTCCGCAAGATCTCGGTCATCGGGGACGACCGCCTCCAGGCCAGGACCAGCGGCCTGGCGAAGACCGACCCTTCCAGCATCGACCCGGTCACGACGCCCCAGGGGCTCTTCCTCAGCTACCTGAGGACCCAGGGGGGGATCATGGCGGTCCTGGAGGCCCTCCAGCAGAACACCGACTTCAAGATCCTCAGCCATCCGAGGCTCCAGGCCCTGAGCGGGGAGCCGGCCGAGATCAAGGTCGGCGACGAGCTCGGGTTCATGACCAGCACGGTCACCGTCGGGGCCGCCGGGGGGGCTCCGACCACGACCCAGCAGGTCCAGTTCCTGAACGTCGGCACCATCCTGCGGTTCACGGCCCAGATCAGCGACGACGGGATGATCGACCTGGACCTCAAGCCCGAGGTGAGCAACGGGAGCATCGACGCCAACGGCCTGCCGGCCAAGAACACCTCCCAGCTCAGCACCCACGTCCG
>JAHFOU010000367.1 GCA_023261525.1 Planctomycetota bacterium
TCCTGAAGCATCCCGCCGTCTGTGAGGCCGCGGTCCTGGGCTACGCGGAGGAGGGGCTGGTGAAGCCGAGGGCCTTCGTCGTACTCAAGCCCGGGCAGAAGAAGGGCGCCGACATGACCGGGGCCCTGCAACAGTTCATCAAGGAGACCCTGGCGCCCTACAAGTACCCCCGCGACGTGGTCTACCTGGAGGCCCTCCCCAAGAACGACCGCGGCAAGGTGGACAAGAAGGCCCTGAAGGCATGAAGTCCCGGATCGCCTGGGTCGCCCTGGCCCTGGCCTGGTACCTGGCCGTGGACTGGGTGGACTGGGTGACGGGCTTCGAGGCCTCCCTCTCCGTCTACTACCTCATCCCCGTGGTCGCGATGACCTGGTACGGCTCCTGGTGGGCGGGCCTGCTCCTGGGTCTCTGCTGCGCCTCGCCCTGGTGGCCCGTCCGCCCCGGGGTGACCTTCAACGACTACGAGCGGGCGCTCGCCTACTGGAACTCCGCCATGGAAGCGGGACTTTACGTCACGGTCTCCCTCCTGGTCAGCTCCCTGAAGCGGGCCCTGGACCGGGAGAGGGACCTGGCCCGGACCGACCCCCTCACCGGGGCCTGGAACGCGCGGGCCTTCCGGGAACTGGCCGGGCATGAGGCGGCCCGGGCCCGGCGCTCCGGCCTTCCCCTGACCCTCGCGTACCTGGACATGGACCGCTTCAAGGAGGTGAACGACAGCCGCGGGCATGCGGCAGGGGACGAGCTCCTCCGCGCCATGGCCGCCCTCCTGCGCGCCCAGGTCCGGGCCACCGACCTCGTGGCCCGCCTCGGCGGGGACGAGTTCGCCATCCTGCTTCCGGAGGCCGGCCGGGAGGCCGCCCTCCTCCCCCTGGAGCGCATCCGGAACACCCTGCGCGCCGAGATGCAGGCCAAGGGCTTCCCGGTCTCCGTCAGCATCGGGGCCGTGACCTTCCCCGCCCCCCCGCCGGGCGTGGACGAGATGCTCCGCCAGGCCGACGCCCGCCTCTACGAAGCGAAGCGGGCCGGAAAGGACAGGCTCGTCCAGGCGGAAGCCGGTTGACGCCGGGGGCCCACCCTGGCACCCTCGGCCCTATGAAGCTCGCCGATCTCACCTGGCCCGAGGCCCGGGATGTCTGGAAGGAGCCGTCCGGGGCCGTGGCCGTCCTTCCCGTGGGCGCCACCGAGGCCCATGGGCCCCACCTCCCCCTGAACACCGACGTGGTCATCGCCGAGGCCATGGCCCGGGAGGGGGCGCGCAGGCTGGAGGCCCGGGGTGTCCGGGCCCTGGTCCTCCCGCCCGTGGCCTACAGCGTGGCCGAATATGCGGCCGGCTTCCCGGGCACCCTGTCCATCTCGCCCGAGACGGCCTCGGCCCTGCTGGTGGACCTGGCCCGGGCCCTGCGCCGCCAGGGGGCCCTCTGCCTCGCCGTCGCCAACGCCCACCTGGAGCCGGCCCACATCACCTCTCTGTCGGCCGGCGTGGACCGCATCCGCCGGGAGAAGTTCCTCCCGGTCGTCTTCCCGGACGTGACGAGGAAGCCCTGGGCCCTGCGCCTGAGCGAGGAGTTCCGGAGCGGAGCCTGCCACGCGGGGCGCTATGAGAGCTCCATCGTGATGGCGGAGCGGCCGGACCTGGTGAAGGAAGCCGTGCGCAAGGGCCTCGCGCCCAACCCGGCCTCCCTGTCCACGGCCATCCGGGAGGGCAAGCGGACCTTCGCGGAGGCCGGGGGCCCCGAGGCCTACTTCGGCTGGCCCGCCGACGCCACGGCCGAGGAGGGGCGCAAGACGGTGGAGACCCTGGGCCAGATCCTGGAGGAGGCGGTGGCGGCCGCCTTGAACCCGTGAGCGACCGCATCCTGGAGACCGCCCTGAGGGCCGCCCGCGCCGGCGGGAAGGCCGCAATGCGCCACTTCCGCGACGTCCGCCTCAAGGTGCGGCGCAAGGACGACGGCAGTCCTGTCTCGGCGGCCGACCTGGCCTCGAACGCCGCCATCCTCCGCGAGATCCTCCGCGCCTTCCCCCGCCACGGCATCCTCTCCGAGGAGACCGGCGAGCAGGCCGGGGATGGGCGCCATCTCTGGATCGCCGACCCCGTGGACGGGACCAAGTCCTTCGTGCGCGGCCTGCCGTACTGGACAGTCCTCCTGGCCCTGGAGGTGGACGGGGTCCTGGAGGCCTCGGTGGTCCACGCCCCGGCCCTGGACCTCACCTTCTGGGCCCGGCGCGGGAAGGGCGCCTTCGAGAACGGCCGCCGCCTGAGGGTCAGCCGGCGCGGCATCGGCGAGGCCTGGGCCCTCCACGGCCCCATCGACTGCTTCCGGGCCGCGGGGCTGGAGCGGAACTTCCTCTCCCTGTCCCGCCGTCCGTCCGCCTTCACCGGGACCACGGACGCCCTGGGCTACGCGGCCGTCGCCAGGGGGCAGGTGGAAGCCTTCGCCGAGGGGCCCGGCCCCGAGGTCTGGGACCTCGCGGCCCCCCGCCTCCTGGTCGAGGAGGCCGGAGGGCGCTTCAGCGACTTCCGGGGCCGGCGCACCCATGCCGGCCTGGGTTCCCTGGCCTCGAACGCCCGGGTGCACGCCGACCTGCTTGACGCGCTGGGGCCCATCCCCGAGGATCGCCGCCGATGAGCCTGAAGGGAAGGGTCGCGGTGGTCACGGGGGCGGGCCGCGGCATCGGCGCCGAGACGGCCCGGGCCCTGGCCCGCGCCGGAGCCTCCGTCCTCCTGGCCGCCCGCACCCGCCGGGAGCTGGAGGCCGTGGCCCGCTCCATCGGCAGGCAG
>JAHFOU010000368.1 GCA_023261525.1 Planctomycetota bacterium
GATGACAGAGATCCGCCGCCGGATCCACGCGGAGCCCGAGCTGGCCTTCGAGGAGAGGAAGACCTCCGCCCTCGTGGCTAAGGAACTGGAGGCCATCGGGGGTTGGACCGTCCGGACCGGCGTGGGGAAGACCGGGGTGGTCGCGGACCTCCCGGGCCCCAAGGGCGCCCCGATGTTCGCCTTCCGGGCCGACATGGACGCCCTGCCGGTGACCGAGGAGGCGGGTGAGCCCTTCGCCTCCCGCCATCCCGGCGCCGCCCACGTCTGCGGGCACGATGCCCACACGGCCATGCTCCTCGGGACCGCCCGGCTCCTGGCCGAGCGCCAAGACGACCTGGCCCACGGCGTGCGCCTGCTCTTCCAACCCGCCGAGGAGAAGCCCCCCGGAGGCGCCCCCGAGCTGATCCGCGCGGGCGTCCTGGAGGGGGTGTCCGAGGTCTACGGCCTCCACGTCTCCCCCGAGGTCCCCGCCGGCGTGATCGCCACCCGGGAAGGGCCCCTGATGGCCCAGTCGGACCGATTCGAGATGCGGGTGCTGGGCCGTGGCGGGCACGCGGCCACCCCCCACCTCGTGCTGGACCCCGTCCCCATCGCCGCCGAGATCGTCCTGGCCTTTCAGACGCTCCGGGCCCGGCGCGTGGCGCCCACGGACCCCGTGGTCGTGACCGTGGGCAAGATCGCCGGAGGCGAGACCTTCAACCAGGTGCCTGACGCCGTGACCCTGACCGGCACCGTGAGGACCCTGAGCCCTGAGACCAGCCTGCGCTTCCCCCGGCTCCTCCAGGAGACCGCGAGAAAAATAGCGGAGGCCCATGGCGCCCGCTTCGATTGCGATTACCAGGTCGGCTACCCGCCCCTCGTGAACCATGCCTCGGGCGTCGCCCGCGCCCGCGCGGCGGTCGAGGGACTCCTGGGCCCGCCGGGCTTCCTCACCTGCGAGCCGACCCTGTACGGAGAGGACTTCGCCTATTATCTCCGGGAGCGGCCGGGCGCCTTCCTCTTCCTGGGGATGCGCCGGGGCGAGGAGGAGATCCGGGCCTGCCACTCCCCCCGCTTCCGCCTGAACGAGGACGTGCTTCCCCTGGGTCCCGCCCTCTTCCTGGCCCTGGCACTCAACGCGTGAAGGACCCGGTCGCGGTCAGCGTAGCCGCCGCCGAGGAGGCCGGGCGGCTGCTCCTGAAACGCTTCGGGCGCGCGCCGCGGGTACGTTACAAGGGCCCGGCGGACATCGTGACCGCCTCCGACGCCGCCGCAGAGCGCCTGATCCGCCGGCGCCTGACGGCCGCCTTCCCCGGCATCCCCATCCTCGGGGAGGAAGGGGGCGGCCCCTCGGATTTCCGGGGCATCCAGAGGCTCTGGGTCATCGATCCCCTGGACGGCACCGTGAACTTCGCCCACGGCAACCCCGTCTTCTCGGTCTCCATCGCGCTCGTGGAGAGTGGCCGCCCCGTGGCGGGGGTCGTGCACGACCCCACGCGCCGGGAGACCTTCAGGGCGGCCCGGGGCCGGGGCGCCTGGCTGGGAAGGAGACGCCTCAGGACATCCACACGGCGGGTCCTGCTACAGTCCCTGCTCTCCACCGGCTTCTCCTACCAACGGGGACCGGCCCTGGACCGGAGCCTCGCCTGTTTCGCCCGCTTCCACCACGCGTCGCGGGCCGTGCGCCGCCCCGGCTCGGCCGCCCTCGACCTGGCCTACGTCGCCGCCAGGCGCTTCGACGGCTTCTGGGAGACGGGACTCAAGAGCTGGGATGTCGCCACCGGATGGCTGCTGGTGGAGGAGGCCGGGGGGCGGGTGACGGATTATGCGGGGGAGCCCTACCGCCTCGGGACGGGAGACATCCTGGCCTCGAACGGACCCCTCCACCGCCCCATGCTCGGGATCCTAAGCTCTATCCGACGATGACGCGCTGGGCTATGATGCTGCTGTGAAGGTCTGTTTCATCCTGCCTCCGGACACCCACTCCATAGAATCCTCCATCCCCAAGCGGCTGGAGGGAGGCAAGGGGCTCTACCCCAAGCTGGGCATCCTGTACGTCGCGGCCTACGCGGAGAGGCACGCGGCGGGGATCTCGACCTCCTTCATCGACTGCCCGGCCCTGGGGCTGGACTACCCCGGCCTGGGGCGGAAGCTCGCCGCCGAGCGTCCGGACCTCGCGGCCCTGAGCACCCTCACCTTCAACCTGATCGATGCCTTCAAGGTCATCCGCACCGTCAAGGAGGCCTCCCCGGAGACCCTGGTCTGCGTCGGGGGCCAGCACGTGAACCTCTATCCCCAGGAGACGCTCGGCCTGGAGGGCGTGGACTTCGTGGTGGCCGGCGAAGGGGAGCGCACCTTCACCTGGCTCCTCCAGGCCTTGGCGGCCGGGGCCTCGGACGCCCAGCTCTCGGCCATCCCCGGCCTGGGTTGGAAACGCGAGGGCCGGACGGGCTTCAACGCCTCCCTGGACAAGGTCCCCGACCTGGACGCACTCCCCTTCCCGGCCCGGCACCTGATCGACATGGGCCGCTACACCCACCTGATCGGCAAGGGCAAGCGCATCGCCACCCTCCAGTCCTCCCGGGGGTGCCCGGCGGCCTGCCTCTTCTGCGACATCCGGCTCACGAAGTTCCGCCAACGCTCCCCCGACAACGTCCTCGAGGAGATCCGCATGCTGGCGGAGGAGGGCTTCGACGACTTCTTCTTCGTGGACGACACGATCACGATCAACCGCAAACGGCTGCGGACCCTGGCCCAGCGCCTGGCCAAGGAGGGCCCCCGGATTAACTTCAAGATCAGC
>JAHFOU010000369.1 GCA_023261525.1 Planctomycetota bacterium
CTCCCTGGCCATGGGGGCCTCCACCTGGCAGACCGCCTGGCGGGTGGTCCTGCCCGGGGCCTTCCCCGGCATCTTCGCCGCTTGCATCCTGGGGCTGGGGCGCTGCGTCGGGGAGACCATGATCGTGCTGATGGCCTCCGGGAACGCGGCGGTCATGAACTGGAGTCCGGTCACCGGGCTCAGGAGCCTCTCCGCCACGGTGGCCGCCGAGATGGGCGAGGTCGTGCACGGGAGCCCCCACTACCACGTGCTCTTCTTCATCGGGGCCCTGCTGTTCGCGATGACCTTCGCCCTGAACCTCCTGGCGCAGTGGTGGGTGGGACGCCTGAGGCGCCGCCTCGGTGGGGCGGCCGCATGAGGCGCCCGCCCGGCCGGATCTGGGGCTTCCTCTTCCAGACCCTCACGGGCCTGGCCGCCTTCCTGATCGTCGCCCTGGTGGCCGTGATCCTGACCCACCTGCTGTTCCACGGATGGCACAGCCTGAGCTGGGGCTTCCTGACCCAGGCCCCCCAGAACGCCAATACCGAGGGCGGGATCTATCCCGCCATCATCGGGACCTTCCTGCTGGTCCTGCTCATGACCGTGGCGGGGGTCCCCCTGGGGGTCCTGACGGCCATCTATCTCCAGGAGTACGCCCGTCCCGGCTCCCGCGTCGTCCAGCTCGTCCGCCTGGCGGTCCAGAACCTCGCCGGGGTCCCGTCCATCGTCTTCGGGCTGTTCGGGCTGGGCTTCTTCGTGCATTTCGCGGGGGGGAGCATCGACAGGCTCCTGTACGGGGGGGAGCTCCACTACGCCCAGCCCGCCATCCTCTGGGCCGCCCTGACCCTGGCCATCATGACCCTGCCCACCGTCATCGTCGCGACGGAGGAGGCCCTTCGCGCCGTGCCCCGGGGCTACCGGGAGGCCGCCTATGCCCTGGGCGCCACGCGCTGGCAGATGGTCTGGCACGTCCTCATCCCCCAGTCGATGGGGGGCATCCTCACGGGCACCATCCTGGCCATCAGCCGCGGGGCCGGGGAGGTGGCGCCCATCCTCTTCACGGGCGCGGCCTATTCGCTCCCGGACCTTCCCCACCGGCTGACCGACCAGTTCATGGAGCTGGGCTACCACGTCTTCATCCTGGCCACCCAGTCCCCCGACGTCGACGCCACCCAGCCCATCCTGTACGCCACGGTGGTGGTGCTCCTGGGCCTGACCTTCTCCCTCAACTTCACGGCCATCCTGATCCGCTCCAGGATCCGGCGCCGCCTGAGGGGGATGCGCGGATGATCCCGACCTTCGAGCTCCAGGGCCTCACCGCCTACGGGCAGGGCGGGGAGCCCATCCTCAAGGGCGTGAGCCTGTCCGTCCTGCCCCGGGAGATCTTCGGGCTCATCGGCCCGGCGGGGAGCGGCAAGACCACCCTGCTCACCATCCTGAACCGGACCTGCGAGCTGGCCCGCCGGAGGGTCCAGGTGACGGGGGCCCTGCGCTTCGAGGGCAGGGACCTCTTCGCCCCCGACCTGGACGTCTCCCAGCTGAGGCGCCAGGTCGGTATGGTCTTCGCCGTGCCCCTGCCCTTGCCCATGTCCATCCGGGAGAACATCACCCTGGGCCTGAAGCTGGCCGGGATTCCCCGTGGGGAGTGGGGGGAGCGGGCGGAAACCTCCCTCACCGCTGCGGCGCTCTTCAGCGAGGTCAAGGACCGCCTGGACACGCCGGCCATGACCCTTTCCGGCGGCCAGCAGCAGCGCCTCTGCCTGGCCAGGGCCCTGGCCCTGGAGCCCAAGGTCCTCCTGCTGGACGAGCCCTGCTCGGGTCTGGATCCCATCTCCACGGCCCGCATCGAGGAGGCCCTGCAGGTGCTGAAGGAACGTATTTCCGTGATCCTGGTGACGAACAACGTCAAGCAGGCCGCCCGGGTCACGGACCGGACGGCCTTTCTCTGCCTGGGCGAGCTGGTCGAGCTCAACGCCACGGTCAAGCTCTTCACCACGCCCGAACAGGCCCGGACCGCGGACTACATCTCCGGGAGGTTCGGGTAGATGGCATTCAAGATCCGGACCCAGGGGCTGAAGCTCTTCTACGGCGCCTTCCAGGCCCTGAACGGGGTCACCCTGGCCATCCGGCCGCTCAGGATCACGGCCATCATCGGGCCCTCCGGGTGCGGGAAGTCGACCCTGCTGAGGACCCTGAACCGGATGAACGATACCGTGCCGGGGGTCCGCTACGAGGGGGACATCCTGCTGGACGACCAGCCGGTGCTGGGGGAGGGCGTGGACCTGGTGGACCTCCGTCGCCGGGTGGGCATGGTCTTCCAGAGGCCCAACCCCTTCCCCCTGAGCGTCTTCGAGAACGTGGCGTACGGGCCCCGCATCCATGGGCTCTCCGCGGGCAAGGACCTGGAGCTCCGGGTGGAGAAGGCCCTTTCGGGTGTCCACCTCTGGGACGCCCTCAAGGACCGCCTCCAGGATTCCGCCCTCTCGCTCCCGGCCGAGACCCAGCAGCGCCTCTGTATCGCCCGCCTCCTGGCGGCCGAGCCCGAGGTCCTGCTCCTGGACGAGCCCTGCTCGGCCCTGGATCCCATCGCCACGGCGCGGATCGAGGAGCTCCTGATCGAGCTGAAAGACCGCTACACGGTGGTCATCGTGACCCACAACATGCAGCAAGCGGCCCGAATCTCGGACGAGACGGCCTTCATGCTGCTGGGGGACCTGGTGGAGTTCGCGGCCACCCAGGACATCTTCACGCATCCGAAGGAAGAGAAGACCGAGGCCTATGTCACCGGGAGGTACGGC
>JAHFOU010000370.1 GCA_023261525.1 Planctomycetota bacterium
GCTTCTCACGGGCATACATCCCCCCCACCGCGGCCACGTAGGCGAACTGGTCCCCGGTGACATAGAAGTTGGAGTCCGGCAGGTAGGAATCCGGACGTCCCGCGGACAGGTAGGCCTCCCGGGTGACCTCCTGGCAGACCGTCATCACGATGGGGTCGGCATGGGGGACCTTGAGCCGGGTGTCGTAGGCGGCCACCTTGCGGGCCACCTCGCCCAGGATGGTGGTGGCCGCGATGGTGGACAGGGAGGTGATGTCGTCGCGTCCGGTCATGTAGTAGATGGGCCGGCCCATCTCCGTGGCCCGTCCGATGGACTCCTCGATGGCGTCGATCCCGGGGATGCGCCTCAGGAAGAGCTCCCGGCGACGGGCCTGGGCCACGTAGAAGAGGACGACCCCGCAGAGCACCAGGGAGAAGAGCAGGGTGTTCGTCTTGCGGGCGTCCCACCAGTTCGGCGAGGCCGAGACCAGCCAGTCCTTCCCGATGGGCGCCAGCCTCGCCCCGTCGGCATCCTGCCAGAGCAGGCGGATCCGGTAGCGCCCGGCGCGGACCCTCTCCTGGGCCGCGGCCAGCGACTGCTCCAGGAGCCTGCTCTTGCGTTCGGCCTCCTCCACCTGGGCGGCCGGGGCATGGGCGGCCTGGAGGCGCTCGATCTCCGCGCGCTGGAGGCGGGCGGCCTCCTCCTCCTTCTCGGGCGGGAACATCTTCAGGACGTCCGCCCCCACCCAGTGGGTGTCCTTGTCCCGGTCGGGCACCGGGGGCCAGCACCACCAGGGGCCCGGGACCTCCCTCAGGAAGCGTTCATGGGCCTCGAAGTCGGTGGCGATGCGCCCGGACGGGCGCTCCCAGCGCACGCGCGGGTCGACCAGCTCGGTCCCGCCCTTCCCGTCGGGGACGGGGACCGGGGTGTCATCCACCTTGACCCAGCCCCCCTTCCCGTCGGGAAGGTCGACCTGGGCGACCTCCACCCGCCAGAAGCGGTCGGGAGGATCGGCCTTCCGGTTGTGCCAGCGGACCGCAAGCACGCCACCCGCGTCCCAGGGGCTGTCCCCTGCCCAGAAGTCGTCAAGCTCGGGCGGTTCGGAGGCCCAGGCGCCGGAAATCGGCGCCGCAAGAACGGCAAGGAGAAGAAGGGCCCAGGCGCGAGGCTTCGGCAAGGGCTGGAGTGTAGCCGAGCCCCGGGAGGGGGTTCAAGCCGGCGGATGGAGCAGGCAGCGCACCCTGCGGGTCGGCGAAAGGGCGGACTCGGGCGGGTCCTTGGACGCGCACTCGGGCAGGGCCTCCGCGCAGCGCGGATGGAAGTGGCAGCCGGACGGCGGGTTCACGGGCGAGGGCACGTTGCCGGACAGGCGGATCCGGGGTCCGGATCCGTCCGAGGCCAGCTTGGGGATGGCCGAGAGCAGGGCCTTGGTGTAGGGGTGCTTGGGGGCGCCGAAGATCTCCTCGCGGGTCCCCAGCTCCACGATGCGGCCCAGGTACATCACGGCCACCCGGTCGGCCAGGTAGCGTACCACGGAAAGGTCGTGGGTGATGAGCAGGTAGGTCAGGGAGAACTCGGCCTTGAGGTCGGTCAGCAGGTTCAGGATCTGGGCCTGGACCGAGACGTCCAGGGCGCTGGTGGCCTCGTCCAGGACCAGGAACTCCGGGTCCACCGAAAGCGCCCGGGCGATGCCCACGCGCTGGCGCTGGCCCCCGGAGAATTCATGGGGGTAGCGGTCCGCCGCCCGGGGATCCAGGCCCGCCCGCGACAGCAGGGTCCCGGCCTTGGCCTCCCGCCCGTCGCGGCCGGAGCCCAGGCCATGGGCCTCCATCCCCTCGCAGAGGATCTCGCGGACCAGCATGCGGGGATCCAGGGAGGAGAAGGGGTCCTGGAAGACCATCTGGAGGCGCTGGCGGAAGAGCTGGCGCTCCGCGCGGGAGAGGCCGGCCAGGTCCGACCCGCCGTAGAGGATCTGGCCCCCCGTGACTGGCGCCAGGCCGAGCAGGGCCTTGCCCAGGGTGGTCTTCCCGCACCCGCTCTCGCCGACCAGGGCCAGGGTCTCGCCGCGGCGGATCTCCAGGTCCACCCCGTCCACGGCCTTCACCGCGGCCACCGTCCGCCGCAGGAAGCCCCCCTGCACAGGGAAGTGGACCTTCAGCCCCCGGATCGTGAGCAGGCTTTCCCCCATGGCGGGCCGGGCAGCCGAGGCCGGGCGGTCCATCTCCGTCAAAGGCAGGGGGTTCTTGGAGAAGGCGGTGTCATACAGGTGGCAGGCCGCGTCGTGCCCTTCCCCGGAAACGGGCAGGACGGGCAGGCGCTCCCGGCACCCGACCATCACCTTGCGGCAACGGTCGTGGAAGCGGCATCCCGGGGGATACTCCGTGGCCTGGGGCACCAGGCCGGGGATGGCCTTCAGCCTCTCCCCCGGCTTGTGGGTGGCCGGCAGGGACTCCAGGAGCTGGACCGTGTAGGGATGCAGGGGCTTGGAGAGGATCTGGGCCGTGGCCCCCCGCTCCACGACCTTGCCCGCATACATGACCGCCATGCGGTCCGCGGTCTCGCGCACCACGCCCAGGTCATGGGTGATGAGGAGGACGGCGGTGCCCGTGTCGCGCTGGAGCTGCTTGATGAGATCCAGGATCTGGGCCTGGATGGTCACGTCCAGGGCCGTGGTGGGCTCGTCGGCGATGAGGAGGTCGGGCTTGCAGGCCAGGGCCATGGCGATCATCACGCGCTGGCGCTGTCCGCCCGAGAGCTGGTGGGGGTAGTCCTTCACCCGGCGGGCGGGGTCCGGG
>JAHFOU010000371.1 GCA_023261525.1 Planctomycetota bacterium
CAAGGAGGTAGGTGACCAGGGGTGCCAAAGGGACGAGCAGGCGCGGCAAGTAGACTTTGGTGAGGAGAGCGCGATGTTCAACAAGACTCATCGCGCCCGCGCCGACGGAACTTGCTAGATACATCCAGGTCACCAGGCCGCATGCCACGAACAGGGGATAGGGGATTCCATCGGAGGGAATGCGTGCGAAGCGGCCGAAGAGAAGGGCGAAGATACCCATCGCCGCCGCAGGCTGCAGAAGCGCCCAGGCCGCCCCGAGCATGGTTTGACGGTAGCGGACCTGCAGATCCCGTCGGACCAGTGCGAAGAGGACCTCCCGACCGCGCCAGAGCTCGGGCAGGTCCGGGAGAATTCCCCACCCCCTTCGAGGTGCGATAAGTACCGTCGGGGGTATCACGATCTATTCCTCTCCAACGTACTACGGTACCAGGCCACGGTCCGGGCAAGGCCTTCGAGGAAAGGTGTGGAGGCCCGGAATCCGAACTCCGCCTCCGCGCGAGACGTGTCCAGGCATCGTCGAGGTTGGCCGTCGGGTTTGGAGGCGTCCCAGACGATCTCTCCCTGGAAACCCACCGCCTCTGCAATGCGGGCAGTCAGGTCCCGGATGCTGATTTCCATGCCGGAGCCAAGGTTTACTGGATCCGTCTTGTCGTAGCGCTCCGCGGCCAGCAGGATTCCCCGAGCGGCATCCTCGACGAAGAGGAACTCGCGGCTGGCATTGCCGGTGCCCCAGGCGTGGATCCTGGGGGAGCCCTTCTCCTTAGCCTCCAGGCACTTCAGGATCAGTGCGGGGATCACATGGGAAAGGATGGGATCGAAGCTGTCTCCCGGGCCATAGAGGTTCACCGGGAGCAGGTGGATGGCCCGGAAGCCGTACTGGGCGCGGTAGGCCTGGGCTTGGACGAGCTGCATCTTTTTGGCTAGGCCATAGGGGGCGTTCGTCTCCTCCGGATAACCGTTCCAGAGATCCTTCTCCTGGAAGGGGACGGGCGTGTGCTTCGGATAGGAGCAGATGGTGCCGACCGAGACGAATTTTTCGACGCCGGCCAGGCGTGCCTGCTCCATGACCAGGGTGCCCATCATCAAGTTCCTGTAGAAAAAGGATCCCGGATGAAGTCGGTTCGCCTCGATGCCCCCGACCTCCGCGGCCAAGTGGATGACGAGGGTGGTGGGATGCTGTTGAAAGAGGCGTTCCACCTCCGTCTCGCGGGTCAGGTCGAATTCCCGGTGGGAGGGTGTCCAGAGCGCCTTGGGAGAGTGCTCCTTCACGGCACGGACGACATGGGACCCCAGGAAGCCGGAGGCTCCCGTGATCAGGACGCGCTGTCCCGTCCAGAAGCCCGCCGTCACGGGACCTCCCCGAACAGGTTCACCACCGGAAGGGGGCCGCGGTATGGCCGGTCCGTGATCCAGTCCTGTCGCGTGTAGAGCAGGCGCTCGGCCCCCGAGGCCGTGAGGTCGGCCTCCGGCTGGACCTTGCGGCCGAAGAAGGCCTCCCCGGCCTTGGCGTCATCGTAGATCCCCGCGAACTCCAGGCGGGTCTCCTGCAGGGTGAGGTAGGCGATCTCGGCCAGGTCCCCGGCGCCCAGGAAGGCCACCCGCTTCACCCCGTCCTTCTCCAGGCGCGCCAGGGCCGACTGCAGGCGGGTCCGGGCCTCCTGGTAGAAACGCAGGGAGCCCGTGACGTACTCGTAGGTCAGGCGGGCCTTGAGGGCCAGGCCGGAGGGGGTGACGAAGTACTTGAGGCGGTTGCGGGGCAGGGTGCGGGCCTTGAGGTAGCCCTTGCGGACCAGGCGCCCGACGTAGGAGTTGGTCACCCCCAGGGCGATCCCCACCCGTTCGGACAGCTTGCGCTGGGTGATGGCCTCGTCCCGGCCGATCTCCTCCAGGATGCGCGCCGCGTGGTGATCCAGCTCTTGCGTTCTTTTCACGAACACAGGATGCCTTCCGGGGAGAAGGCTGTCAAGCCGGGTGTTCTATTTCAGAACGCTGGAGTTCGCCGCAACCCAGTTCAGGTAGTCCCGGCTTCCTCCGGAGACGTCCAGGGCGATCACCTCGGGCACCTGGGCACCATGCAGGGCCTGGATCCGGGCGGTCAGGGCCTCCACACGGTCCTTGGGGGCCTTCACGATGCCCAGGGCCTCGCCCTCGTCGCAGAGCTTGCCTTCCCACCGGTAGATGGAGCGGACGGCCGGCACCACGTTCACACAGGCGGCCAGGCCCTCCTCGACCAGGGTCTTCCCGATCCGGGCGGCCTCCTCCGCGGAAGGGGCCGTGAACAGCAGGACGGAGACAGCATCCATCAGTGCGTCGCGCAGGCGGCCGGGTGGTCGAAGTCCACGGCGCCGGCCTGGTAGACGGGGCCCTCGCGGCAGGTCAGGGTGTAGCCCGGCGCCCCGCGGCGCGGGAAGGAGCAGCCCTTGCAGATCCCCATCCCGCAGGCCATGGGGGTCTCCAGGGAGAGTTGGCAGGGCACCTTCCGCGCAAGGGCGATCTTCCAGACGGCCTTGAGCATGGGCGTCGGACCGCAGGCGTAGACCTGGACGGGGCCGGGCTTGGCCAGGTGGGCCAGCAGGAGCTCGGTCACGAAGCCCCGGCGCTGGCCTCCTTGGACGGTGATGGTCTCCACGACGCCACAGGTCTTCCGGAAGTCCGAAAGGCAGACGAGATGCTTCGGCGTGGCGGCCCCGTACAGGAGGTGTTTCTGCCCCTTCAGGGCCTTGCCGAGCGCCCAGAAGGGGGCCACCCCGATGCCCCCGGCCACCATCAGATG
>JAHFOU010000372.1 GCA_023261525.1 Planctomycetota bacterium
CTGCATGCGCGGGGGATCGAGCACCATTCCAAGGGGGTCGCCAACTGCATGGCGGCCATCAACCTGGTCCTGGCCACCGGGCGCATCGGGCGGGAGGGCTGTGGCTACGCCATGATCACCGGACAGGGGAACGGGCAGGGGGGGCGCGAGCAGGGGCAGAAGTGCGACCAGCTTCCCGGTGCGAGGGACATCGAGAACCCCGAGCATCGGAAACACATCGCGGAGGTCTGGGACGTCCCCGAGGCTTCCATTCCCCATAAGGGCCTCTCAGCCATGGAGATCGTGGAGGCCATCCACGAGGGGCGCATCAAGGGGCTGCTTCTCCTCTGCTTCAATCCCCTGGTCTCCCTGCCCGACCGCCAGTACGTCCAGGAGGCGCTGGAGAAGCTCGAACACTTCGCGGTCATCGACTTCTTCATGTCCGAGACCGCGCGGCATGCCGACCTGGTCCTGCCCGGTGTCCTCATGGAGGAGGACGAGGGGACCACCACCAGCGCGGAAGGCCGGGTGATCCTGCACCGGAAGGCCGTCGAGCCGCCTTCCGGGACCCGGGAGGACTGGCGCATCGTCTGCGACCTGGCCGCACGTTTAGGGCAGGCCGAGCGCTTCCGGTACGAATCCCCTCGGCAGATCTTCGAGGAGCTCCGCCGCGCGTCCCGCGGCGGCATCTCCGACTATTACGGGATCACCTGGGAGCGGATTGAGAAAGAGTTCGGTGTGTTCTGGCCCTGCCCCGCGCTGGATCACCCGGGGACGCCACGGCTCTACGAGGGCGGCCGCTTCGCCCATCCGGACGGCCGGGCTCATTTCCAGCCCGTGACCTGGAGGCCGGCGGCCGAGGAACCGGATGCGGAATATCCCCTCTATCTCACGACGGGCCGCGTCGTCTCCCAATACCTGTCGGGTAGTCAGACGCGCCGGATCGGCGCCCTGGTCCAGCAGACCCCCCAGCCCTATTGCGAGATCCATCCGCGCCTGGCCCAGTCCCTGGGCCTCGCCGAGGGGGGCTTCGTCTCTGTCGAGAGCCGGCGTGGAGCCATCACCGTGAGGGCCATGCTGGTGAAGACGATCCGGCCCGATACCGTCTTCGTGCCCTACCATTGGCCCCAGGATCGCGCCGCCAATACCTGCACGAAGCGCGCGCTGGACCCCGTCTCGAAGATCCCGGAGTACAAGATCTGCGCGGTCCGTGTCCGGAAGGTGGCCGCTCCCTCGGACCCCACCCAGGGGCTCCCGGTGCAGGCGGGGGGGATCCGGTGAGCGAGCGTGCCCTCTTCATCGACTACTCCCGCTGCATCGGCTGTCAGGCCTGCGTCCAGGCCTGCCAGGAGTGCGACACCCACCGCGGGCGCTCCATGATCCACCTGGAGACGATCCAGCGCCGGGACAGCGTCCAGACCGCCCCCCAGGTCTGCATGCATTGCGAGGACCCTGCCTGCGCCAGGGTCTGCCCCGCCGACGCCATCAAGAAGACGCCCGATGGGGTGGTGCAGAGCTCCCTGAAGCCCCGTTGCATCGGGTGCTCGAACTGCGTCCTGTCCTGTCCGTTCGGGGTGCCCAAGTACTTCGTCGAGATCGACCAGATGATGAAATGCGACCTCTGCTACGACCGGACCAGCGTGGGAGGCAAGCCCATGTGCGCCACCGTCTGTCCTTCCCAGGCCCTCACCTTCACGACCCTGGAGGAGGTCCAGAGGACCCGCCGGGGAAGACCGGTGAACGAGTGGACGTTCGGGCAGGAGGTGGTGAAGACCAAGGTGTTCGTCATGGTCCCCCCGGGCGTCGAACGGGTGGATGTCCTTCCCGGCGGTCCGTCCTTGCCGGATGCCACGGACGTCGCCTCCCTGTTGGAGGAGGATTGATGCGTCCCGAGCCCCGATGGTCAGAGGATTTCCCCGTCGAGTGGGAGCGCGACCACTACATCACGCGGCGTGAGCTGGCAAAGTTCCTAGTCCTCGGATCCATGCTGCTGGCTGGGGCCAATGTGCTCATCCGGATTCTCGGGTTCAGAAGAGCGAAGCCGGATGCCAGCCGGAGACGGATCGGAAGCCTTTCGCAGGTCCCGCTGGGGGGGAGCATGCTCTTCCGATATCCCACGGAGGGCGATCCCTGCATTCTCCTTCGCGGGGAAGACGGGAGCCTCAAGGCCTACTCCCAGGTCTGCACCCACTTGTCCTGCTCGGTTATCTACAAACGGGAAGCCGGAAAGCTCTTCTGCCCGTGTCATTGCGGTTATTTCTCTCCGGCCGACGGGCGCCCCACGGCCGGGCCCCCGACCCGTCCCTTGCCCCGGATCAGGATCGAGCGGGACGGCGAGGACCTGTATGCGACAGGCAGGGAGGGCTGATGCGGTCTTCCGAACAGGGCACGACACTGTTCTCGGCCGCCTGTGCCTTCATCATGATCGTGGTCGGCCTTCAGCTCTGGCTCGTCTCGGCCTCCGTGGAGGCGCTGCTCAGCGGGGAGCTCGACGTCCTTGGCCCGGCGGCGGCGGCTTCGGTCATCCTGGCCCTGGCCAGCGGAGGGATCCTCCTCCATGCCCTGGACCTGGACCGGAGGCGGCGGAAGGGAGGCATCCCGTGACAGAACGGAAGTTCGAACTTCTCGAGCCCGCAGTCTCGCGGGGGCTGGTGGACCGTCTCCGCCTGACACGCCTGCTGGGGCGTTTCCCCGAGCGGGGGGTCTGGGCGGCCTTCATGTTCGTGAACGGCTTCGCCACCATCGCGCTCCTGGCCCTGCTGGCGATGGCGACCCACACCCCCTTCGTCTTC
>JAHFOU010000373.1:0-1149 GCA_023261525.1 Planctomycetota bacterium
GGTGGAGGAGAAGGACTTCCTCCTGGAGGGGGGGCAGACCGCCGCCGCCCAGGGGATGCCCCAGCGGCGCGAGGCCTGGCCCTGGCTGGCCGCCGCCGTCCTCCTCCTGTTCTCCCTGGAGTGGCTCCTCTATCACCGCCGCTGGATCTGAGCCCCTTCGAACCCCGTTCGAGGAATCCTCGAGCGGCGCTCAAGCTTGGCTCCCATCCTGCCGATGTATCCCCTGAGCCCCAAGGACGGGGCTCCAGGAGGATCACGGATGATCACGACCCCAGACCCGCTTCTCGAGGATTCCCCCCCGCTGGACGCCTTGGCCGTCAGCCCGGACATCGCCCATCGGATGCTGCTGATGGCCATCCAGGCCCTGCTGACCGATCCCTGGGCAGAGATCCGGGAGGTCGCCCAGCTCCTGGAGATGGACGAGGACCTGGGGCGGATGGCCCTGCGCTGGGCCAATACCCTGATCCTTCACCGCCGCGCCGAGCCGGTGGAGGACCTGGCGGCCGCGGTCAGGATCCTGGGCTTCCGGCGGATCGGGTGGCTGTGCCGGACGGCGGCCTAGACCGGAATCCCCGGGTCCAATCGACGAAGACCAGGTACATCGCCACCTGGATGTGGAACTCCACGTTCAGGGCCAGGAGCGCGCCGGTATGGAAGAGGACCCCGAAGGCCAGGAACCAGGGCGTGGCCCGGCGCCAGAAGAGGGCGATGGGGAAGAGGAGCTCCCAGGCCACGATGCTCCCGAACAGCAGGGGAATCCAGGCCTGGTGCCGCGCCAGGAAGAAGATCCCCTGGAAACGGCTGGATCCCAGGTTGCCGAGGGCCTGGGGGACTCCCACGGAGACCAGGGCCTCCGGATGGAGGCGGATGAATGCCACGGCAGGCAGCTTGATGAGGCCGGCAGAGAAGTAGGACCACGCCAGGACGGCCTGCATCATCAGGATGGGGAATCCGTACTTCCATCCGTCCTCGGGAGGGCGAGGCTTGCGTCGGGCGTCGAGGGAGAAGCCCTCCCCGCACGGGGTTGCCGCCAGGATGCCCAGGAGGTAGAGGCCGGCCATCTCGCCGTGCTTGTAGTGCCCGAAGCTTCTTAGGAGACCCTGGTACAGGAGCTCCAGCAGAAAGGCCGCCTTCGTGGTCCAGGAGGTC
>JAHFOU010000373.1:1159-2284 GCA_023261525.1 Planctomycetota bacterium
TCCATCCCGCCGCGGCGAGGAGGAGGGCGACCGCCAGGGATGTATGGAGGCAGGCCATGCCGGCAGGGGTCAGGAGACGGTCGTACAGGCTCCAGGGCAGCAGGGACATATATCCTGCAGGGGTCAGCAGGGTGACGGGAAGCCTCCCGAGCGGCTGGAAGGCGGTGGTAAGGACGGAGAGCAGGAAGACGCCCAGGACCCCGGCGCGGACCCTGCCCAGCCCTTCGGCGGAGGACGGCAGCGAAAACCTCACAAGGACTTCTCCCAGGATTCGACCACGGGCGTGAAGGGGTCAAGAGCGGCATGGGCCTCCAGGCGGAGGATCCTGAGGCGGTCCGGGGACCCTTCGGGAAGGCTTCCGTTGTAGATCGCCCCCCAGGCGCCCAGCAGGTCCTGCATGAGGACGCCCTCCGGCAGGCGTTCGGGGCCGCCGGCGGCCTTCAGCAAGGTCGCATTGAGTGGATGGGGGGAGGGAAGGAGGAGGCTGCGGTTCTTCAGGACGGCCGCCACCAGGGTCGCGTTCACCGGGCCCAGGGCCCCGGTCAGGCCGGCGGCGGAGACATCCACCTGCCGGCCGTCCAGGGTCTCCCCGCGCAGGAGATAGAACCTGCTGGGGGGATGGGCCAGCATCGCCGGGGAGTACATGTCCCATCGGCAGAGGGGATAGCGCGGCCGCCCGGTCACGAAGGCCCAGAGGAGGGACCCGAACACGAGCAGGGCGACGGCCGCGTTGCGGATCAGGGTGCGCATGGATTGGAGGCGGCAGCCGGATTCGAACCGGCGGATAAGGGTTTTGCAGACCCTCGCCTTACCACTTGGCTATGCCGCCCCGGAGGCGAAACTCCTGCTAGTGCCCGGCTCCGGCGCCATGGGAGGCGTCCGGCACGCCCGCATCCCGTGGGCGGGAGGAGATCTCGGCCGGGCTGGGGGGAGGGGGCGGGGCGCTGGCCGCCACCTCGTTCATCCCCTTCTTGAACTCGCTCACCGCACGGCCCAGGTTGCGGGCCAGCTCGGTGACCCGCTGGGGCCCGAAGAGCAGGAGGCCGATCAGCAGGATGACGAGCATTTCCATCGGGCTCATGGTCTTCTCCTTTGCGTCCGGGGAGGGATTATAGGCGGCGCTTG
>JAHFOU010000373.1:2294-2763 GCA_023261525.1 Planctomycetota bacterium
CGGGCAGGGGGGCCTCCACGGCCATGCGCTCCCCCGAGCGGGGGTGGCTGAACTCCAGGCGGAAGGCGTGCAGGGCCTGGCGGTCCAGGAGGATCTTCTCCCGGTCCTTCTCCTTGCCCGTGACGTCCGCCAGGGTCAGGCGCTCCCGCTTCCCGTAGCGGAGGTCGGCGACCACGGGATGCCCGATGGCCGCCGCGTGGACGCGGATCTGGTGGGTGCGGCCGGTCTTGGGGGAGAACCTCAGCCAGGAGAAGGAACCGAAGCGCTCCTCGACCTCGTAGGCGGTCTCCGCCGCCCGGCCCTCCCGCCGCACGGCCATCTTCTTGCGCTCCTTGGGGTGGTGGCCGATGGCGAACTTCAGGGTCCCGGAGTCCAGCTCCGGATCCCCCTCCACCAGGGCCAGGTAGGTCTTGCGCACCTCCCGGCGCTCGAACTGGGTGGCCAGGCGGAAGCGCAGGGCGTCGGTCTT